>DASWOS010000273.1:0-3236 GCA_036398645.1 Dokdonella sp.
CGCTCCGCGTAGCGGCGCTCGCGCTCCGCGGCGTCGACCGCGCGCCAGCGCGAGCCGTAATGCATGACCGCGGACGCCGCGCGCCAGTGCGCGTCGCGCAGCGCCTGATCGCCGGCCGCCGCGGCATCGTGCTCGGCGACCAGCAGACGCTTCGCGAGCAGCGCATCGAGCGCCCCGCGCGGATGCTTGCGCGCGAGCTCGTCGACGTCGGTCCAGTGGCGTGGCGAGATCGCGCCGAGCACGACGACTTCGTCCGCGTCGAGCACGAGCTCGGCGTCGACGTGCGGCGCGACCGCGACCCATTCGAGCACCTCGTGCAGGCCGCTGCTGCCTTCGAGCAGCAGGCTCAGATCGAACGCGAGCCGCTCACGCGGCTCGATCATCACGATTGCGCAGCGGCGGACGCGCATGGCGGCTCTTCGGGGCGACGGACTTTCCGGAAAATATCATGGCGCTCGGACGGTTCTGTCCGCGGCGGCGTGCCGCTACACTGGCCGCTGGCGCCGACGTCGTCGATGCGCCGCCGCGTCCGCCGCGTCGCGGGGCGACCGTGGTTTCCGCCACCCGCGACCCGAGGGGGATGTCATGAGCGACGCCGTACTGACGATCGATCAGTGCCGACGGCTGATGCACGAGCTCGCGACGAACGACGGTTTCCGGCGCCGTTTCGAGGCGAAGCCGGCCGCCGCGCTCGTCGAGATCGGCGTTCCGGCCGCGGTCGTCGTGAATCTCGACCCGTGCTGCCTCGCGCCGAAGCAACTCGGCGACCGCAAGATCTTCGCCGCCGCGGCGCGGCAGCTCGACGAGGAGCTGCTGCAGCGATATGCGGCGTTCAACGTACCGGCCGTGCGGATCGGCGGCGCCGGAAGCGCGCCGGGCTAGACGCACGATCACGATCCGCCGGCATCGGCGGTGCGGCAGCGCGCCGGGACCGGCGGCGGGCGGGCGCGCGAATGTGATCGAACGCCCGCGCGAACGCGCTGCACGTCCTCCGGCCGCCGCGACGCCGCGGCGCCGCGGCGCCGGCGGGGATCGCGCCGGCTCGATCGTCGCGACGGTATGGCGGGCGCGGGCGGCAGGCGCGAAATCGTGCGACGAATCGGGCGGAGCTGGACGAGCGTTCCACGCGTCGGCGCGCCGCCAGCGGCTTCACGATTATTCGTCGCCCGCGAACGCGACCGCGGGAATGCGGCGCGCGGCGCTCAGCGCGTCGCTGCGAGCTTCGCGAGTCGCGCCGAGACGAACGCGATCTCGTCCGCCGCGGGCCAGGCCTTGCGGAACGCGTCGAGCGACGCCTGCGCCGCGGCGCGGTCGCCGAGTTGCGTCGACAGCTCCGCGGAGCGCAGCAGCGCGAGATCGGCCTGCACGACGTTGAACGGCCGCAGCACCCAGTCCGAGTTGGGCTCCGCATACGCGCGCCCGCGCCGCTGCGCGAGCCAATCCGCCTGCTCGCGCGCGGCGGCCGCGTCGCCGGCGGCCGCATAGGCGTCCATCAGCGCGACGTGCGTCAGCAGCAGTTCGTTGCCGTCGAGCGGCTGCGCGCGCAGGCCGCGGATCGCCTCGTCGGGCGTTCCGACCGCGCACGCGAGCTCCGCCTTCGCGACCGCCAGCATGCGATTGTGCACCGGATGATCGGCGTCGACGGCGTCCGCATCGATCGCGTCGAGCGCCGATCCGGCGAGCGCCGCGTCGCCCTTCGCGGCGGCCAGATACGCCGCGAACAGCAGGTGGAACGCGGCCTCGGCACGATCGAGATGCCGCTCCTCGCGGAACGCCGCGGTTTCGTCGCGGACGAAACGCTGCAGGCGGCGCGCCGCGTCGGCCGCGTCGCCGGCGATCGCCCTCAGGCCGACGTCGACCGTCTCGAGCTTGCGCAGGCTGCGCCGCTTGCCGGTCGCGAGCGCCGCCTTCTCCGCGTCGACGAGCGACCACACCTCGTTCCAGCGTCCACGGTCGGCGGCGAAGCTGATGCGGACGTTCTGCGCGTCGACGTCCTCGCCGGGCACGTCCGACGACCTGATCTCCGGCAGCAGTGCGTCGACGCGATCGAACCGCCGCTGCGCCGCGGCGAGCTCGGCCTCGAATTGCGGAAAGCGGTACGCGAGCGCGGCGGCCTTCTTCAGATATCGATCGGCGTCTGCGTACCGCTCCTGGCCGAGTTGCAGGATGCCGAGCGTCGCCTCGCGGCCGCCGGTGTCGGGATTGTGCGGCGAAGCGAGCTCGAGATAGGCCCCGATCGCGTCGTCGAAGCGGTTCGCATACAGGTACGACAGATAGCCGAACATGCCGCGAGCGATGAAGAAGTCCGGATAGAGCTGCGCGAGCGTCTTCCATTTCGCGATCGCCGGCGCCGGCGCGTCGAAAGATGTCCTCCACGCCTCGATGTACAGCGCGTCGCGCGTGGACAGGCGCTCGCGCGCGGCGAACGCGCGATCGATCTCGCGCAGCGCAGCGGCGTTCTCGTCGACGTTGACGTAGATGCTCGCGATCAGCGCGTGCGCGAGCGCGAAGTCGGGATCGAGCTTCGTCGCCTGCTGCAGCAGCGCGAGCGCCTCCTTCGACTTGTTCGTGTTGTACAGCCTGCGCGCGAGCGAGTACGCGCGCAGCGCCTCGAGGTTCGCGGTCGCCGCCTTCTCGAGCGGTTTCGATTCGCTCGACACGGTCGCGATCGCCTCGCCGAGCCGCGCGCGCAACTGGCCGTTGACCTTGTCGATCGACGGCAGCACCGAGTCCTCGCCCGCGCCGTCGGCCGACTCCGAATACACCGTCGTCTGCGTCTGCGGGTCGACCACCTCCGCCGTCACCCGCACCCGTCCGCCGATCTCCGCCACCGTCGGCAGGATCAGCGCGCGCGCTCCGTCACGGATCGCGATCTCCGCGCCGATCGCACGGTCGATCCGCGTCTGCTCCGGATCGCGCTGCATCAGCTTCACCGTCTCGCGCGCCTTCAGGTCCGACAGCACGTTCACGTAGCGCGACTGCTCCAGCCCGATGCGGAACGCCGTCTGCAGCGATTCGTCGAACTTCGTCTCCCCGGTCAGGTTCTTCAGGTCCCCGACCACGACCCAGTCGCGACTCGCGAACGCGATCGCCGGCGCCGGACGCAGCAGGTACCACGCCGGTACTGCGACCGTCGCCAGCAGCAGCGCCGCTTCCACGACCATCGTCGCCGGACGCCGCCAGAACGGCACCTCCCGGTGCGCCTTGCCCGACCACGGCGGCGCCTTCAGCGGCGC
>DASWOS010000274.1:0-2452 GCA_036398645.1 Dokdonella sp.
CGCATCGACGTACGCGTGACCGCGACGTACGCGAGCAGGCCGGCGGCGGCGAGCGCGACGCGGAGCGGCATCGCGAACGACGCCGCGACCGCGCGCATCGGAAAAGCGAGGTCGCCCTGCAGCGACACCGCGCTGTAGATCGCGTAACCCGCCGCCCAGCAGCCGTCGAACGCGAAGACGAGGACGCACAGCGATCGCCACGAGTGCGACAGGCGCGCGCGCGCGGCGAGCACCGCGAGCGCCGCGGCGGCGACGAGCGCGTTCGCCGCGGGACCGGCGACGTCGACGAACCACGGCGACGGCGCGCAGCGGAAGAACACCGACGTCACCAGCAGGACGCGTCCGGCCGAGGCCAGGCAGGCGCCGCCGTGACCGATCGCCTCGTGCGCGACGCAGGCGACGACGAACGCGATCGCGCCGAGCGCCGCCGCCGTCGCGCGCACGCGGAGGGTGGACGCGCGCGCGCTCACGCGGTCAGCAGCGCGGCGGCGCGACGCGGCGCCGCGATCGCGGCGACCAGGCGCTCGAGCTCGCGCCACGCGTCGCCGTCGGCGCGTCCCTTCGCGACGCGGTCGATGCGCGCGGCCTGGGCGAGGCAGCGCTCCCAGTGCGCGCGGTCGGCGCTCCTCAGCGCGCGCCGGTACAGCGCCTGGCGCGCCGGCCAGATGCGCTCGGCCTGGAACGCGGCGGCGAGGTTCGCGCCGGGCGCGGACAGGCGCAGCAGCGCGCGCAGCTGCGTCAGCATCCAGCCGAGCAGCGGGATCAGCTCCTCGCCCTCGGCGCGCAGGCCGGCGACGATGTGCAGCGCGCGCGCGGTCTCGCCGGCGAGCGCCGCGTCGGCGAGGCGGAACGCGTCGTAGCGCGCGTCGTCGGCGACGGCCGCGGCGAGCGTCGCCGCGTCGACGCGCGCGCCGGCGTGCAGCAGCGCGAGCTTGTCGATCTCCTGCGCGGCGGCGAGCAGGTTGCCCTCGACGCGCTCGGCGAGCAGCGCGACCGCGTCGGCGTCGAGGCGCAGCCCGCGCGACGCCGCGCGCGCGCCGATCCAGTCCGGCAGCTCGGCCGGCTTCAGCGGCCACACCGGCACGAACACGCCGACCTTCTCGACGGCCCTGACCCAGGCGCCCTCGTGCGCCTTGCTCCAGTCGTTCGCGGTGATCAGCAGGACCGTGTCCGGCGGCGGCGCCGCGCAGAACTCCGCGATCGCGGCGCCGCCGTCGCGGCCGGGCTTGCCGGCCGGCAGGCGCAGGTCGATCAGCTTGCGGCTCGCGAACAGCGACATCGCGCGCGCGGCGTCGCCGAGCGCGTTCCAGTCGAAGCCGGATTCCGCGTCGAGCACCTCGCGCTCGAGATAGCCGAGCGCCTTCGCGCGCGCGCGCACCGCGTCGGCGGCTTCGAGCACGAGCAGGTGCTCGGCGCCGGCGACGAGATAGACCGGCTTCGGCTCGTCGCCGGCGAGATGCTTGTGCAACGCGGGCAGCGTCGTCGTCATCGCCGGATTGTAGCGCCGCGACGCGCGCGGCGGCCTCAGTGCGCGGCCGCGACGACGCGCTCGAGCGAGCGCACGTAGGCCAAGTTCGTGCGTCCGGCGCTGCCGAGCGCGGCGAGCCGGCCTTCCGCGTCGGCGAGCAGCGCGCGCGCCTCGTCGTCGCGGCCCTGCAACGCGCGCAGTCGCGCTTCGAGCGCGAGCGTCAGCGCGTACAGCGGCGTCTTGTCGCCGAAAGCGGCATCTTCCTTCAGCGCGCGCTCGACGAGCGGCGCGGCCGCGGCGGCGTCGCCGCGCGCGATCGCGGCCTCGGCCTCGGCCTGGTCGACGGCGAGCGTCAGCGGGCTGTGGTCGCCGGTGAAGTGCAGCGCCATCTGCGCGGCCTCCGCGAGCGCGTCCTGCGCGGCGTCCGGCCGCCCCGAGCGGATCAGCGTGCGCGCGAGGCTGAGCTCCGCCGCGGCCATCGCCGCGGACGGACCGTACGTGTCGCGGCGCGCGTCGAGCGCGGCGCGCAGCAGCGATTCCGCGCGAGCGTAGTCGCCGCGGCTGAACGCGATCGCGCCGAGGTTCTGGCGCGCCGTGACGGCGTCGTCGCTGGTGCGCCCGAGCGCTTCCTTCGCCGCGAGCACGTGCTGCATCAGCGCCTCGGCTTCGTCGAGCTCGCCGGTCTGCATCAGAACGAGCGCGAGGCTGTTCTCGATGTTGATCGTGTCGTCGGCGTCGGCGCCGAGCGTCGCCACCGCCTCCGGAACCGCGGCGCGATAGACGCGCACGGCGCCGTCGAAGTCGCCGCGCTGCTTCGCGATCTGGCCCTCGACGATGCGGCTCCGCGCGAGCGCGTCGCCGAAGCGCTCGCGGTCGCCGTTCCAGAACGCCTGCGCGAGCGCGAGCTCGTGCGCGGCGGAGTCGACGTCGCCGCTGCGCAGCTCGGCGAGCGCGTAGAACATGCGCAGCTTCGCCGTCGTCGGC
>DASWOS010000275.1:0-1591 GCA_036398645.1 Dokdonella sp.
GCGCGGCGAGCCGTCGCGCCGCGTCAACTCGTAGGCACGCTGATACAGCTTCGCCGCGCGCTGCGGCTGTCCGGCGGTCTGGAACACGCCGCCGACCTGACCGAGCGCGTACGCCGCTTCGCCGTCGAGCAGCGGATGCGCGTCGATCAAGCGCAGCGCACGCTCCGCGCTCGCCGTCGCCTTCGCCGGCTCGCCGCGCGCGGCCTGTGCGATGCCGAGGCAGGCGAGCGCGCGGATTTCGACCTCGGCGCCGGCCGCCGCGTCCGCGAGCACCGCGTTCGCGATCGTGACCGCATCGTTCGCGTGATCGCGCGCGAGATGCGCGCACGTCTGCAGCTGTTCCTCGTGCGCTCCGCCCGGGGCGCCCGCGGCGGCGAGCGCCGGCGCGAACGCGAAGCAGGCGATCCAGAAAGCGGTCGTTGCAGCGAAGGGCGAGGGCATCGAGGGCGGCCGGAGGGGTTTGCTCGTGATGAGCAAGAATCGAGCCATGCGCGGCGCTCGCGTCCGCAACGGCGCGATCGCGCGTCGGCGCGATCGCCGGTCCGAACCGGCGCCGAACCGGCGCGGCCGGCGCATCGCGCGGCTGCGGAATGGCGCGTAGTGACACGCGGCGTCATTCGCGACGGCCGCGCGCTCGCGAACGCCGCCGTCCGCGTTCGTCCGCGGACATCCGGCGGGCGGCATCCGCCCGCGCCGCCGGCGCGGTTCGCGCACGCGCGCAAATTGCGACCCGCCGGCCACACGCCGGCGCGCACGGATGCCGTACAATCGCGCGTCCGGACTCGGAGCGGAGCCGCCGCCGAAGCGCGGCCTCGCTTCTTCGCCGCCGCGCCGTTCCCGTCGTGTCCTCGCGGCGGCCGCCGCGTCAGCGTCCGGACCTCCCGCGTCGCGCGCCCGCGCGACCGAACGGCGGAGCCGCGGCTCCGCGCGCCCGGGCCGTTAGCTCAGCGGTAGAGCAGTGGACTTTTAATCCATTGGTCGATGGTTCGATCCCATCACGGCCCACCAATCGAGTCGGAAACTGGGCGTCGCCGGTGATCGACCCGATCGCTGCCGCTGCGGGGCGCGTTCGCGCCGCGACTCGAATATCGCGCGGCCGTACTCGCGAACGTCCGACGACGGCCGAGCGGCGTACTCGTCGCTTCATCTCGCGAGGGTTGGTGCCGCCGAGAACTCCGACGTGCTTCGCTATTTCGCGTCACGGAAGAGGTAGAGATCCGGGCTCTGCTCGCGTCGGATGCGGAGCTCGACGAGGACGGTCCGGTCGGCTCCGAACAGCCGGTCTTGTTCGCTCGGGTTGAGCGAAATCGCTCCGACGTCGTCGTAGCCGAACGTGCTGTAGCCGGCCGACTTCGGCTTCACCTGCGGCAGCGCCGTGATGCTGAGCTCCACGTTCCTGCCGGGCTTGGTCAGCTTGTCCTTGAGCTGCGTGCAGTTGAACAGCAGTGCACGATATGAACCGCCCCGGGATTCCTGGAGGCTCCACCCTTTGAGAGGATGGAGTCATGACCAAGCCAGTGAAGTACTCCCCGGAAGTCCGGGAGCGAGCGGTGCGGATGGTGCTGGAGCAGCAGGGCGAGCACGGTTCGCA
>DASWOS010000276.1:0-1653 GCA_036398645.1 Dokdonella sp.
TGGTGGCTGCTCGCCGACGCGCGCTGGGCCGGCGTCGGTGCGCGGCTCGCGTCGATCGACGGGTCCGCGCTCGTCGGCGTCGCGCTGCTGTTCGCCGCGAGCTACGCGATGCGCGCGGCCCGCATCGACGGCGAGTTCCGCGACGAGATCGATGACGGGGCGGCAGCGCACGTCGGCGGCCCGGTCCGCCGCTACCTGCGCATCCTGCGGCTGACGCTGGTCCACAACGCGCTCGTCAACGTGCTGCCGTTCCGCGGCGGCGAGGTCGCGTTCCCGGTGCTTTTGACCCGCTGGTTCGGCATCGGCACCGGCCGCGCCGTGGTCTCGCTGCTGTGGCTGCGCGCGCAGGACGCCACCGTCGTGCTGGTGCTCGCGGCGCTGGTCTGGCCCGGTCTCTCGACGATGTGGCGTGGGGCGATCGTCGTCGCGGTGTTCGCCGGCGCCGCGCTGGTGCCGTGGTGGGTGCGTCGACATCGCATCGGCTCGTCCGTGGAGGCGCCGGCGACCCGGCTCGTGCGGCTGCAGGCGCTCCTCGCGCGGTCCACGCGCCGCAATACTGCGGGCTGGCTCTGGACGATCGGCAACTGGAGCGTGAAGCTCGCCGCCGAAGCCTGGCTGGTCGGCCTCGCGCTCGGGACGCGCGACGGATCGACCGCCGCGCTCGGCGCGATCGGCGCCGAGCTGGCCGCGATCCTGCCGATCCAGGGTGTGGCCGGCTTCGGCACGTTCGAGGCCGGCGGCGCGGCGCTGATGCGCACGCAGGGCGTCGCGCTGTCGAGCGGCCTCGAGGCCGTGCTGGTGCTGCACGCCGTGGTGCTCGCGCTCGCGCTCGCGGCAGGGGCGCTCGCGGCGGTGTTCCTGCCGGGTCCGGCGCGGACGGCTCCACCCTGACGGGCGCCGATCCCCATCGGGCACAATGTCGCGCTGCTTTCTGCCCGTCCCGATGAACGATCCGCGTCCTCCCTCGCTCTCTCCCGCCGTCACCGTGCCGATCGCCCTGTCGATCGCGCCGGTCGCGTTGCCGCCGCATCGCCTGTCGATCGTCGTGCCGATGTACAACGAGGCCGACAACGTCGCGCCGTTCGTCGCGCGCACGGAAGAGGCGCTCGCCGGCTATCCGAGTCCGTGGGAACTGATCCTCGTCGACGACGGCAGCGTCGACGCGACCGGCGCCGAGATCCGCCGCGCGCGCGCGCGCTACGGCGCGCACGTGCGGCCGCTCGAGCTGATGCGGAACTTCAAGCAGACCGCGGCGATGCAGGCCGGTGTCGACGCGGCGCGCGGCGACGTCATCGTGACGCTCGACGGCGACCTGCAGAACGACCCCGCCGACATCCCGCGACTCGTCGGCAGGCTCCTCAACGAGGACCTCGACTGCGTCGCCGGCTGGCGGAAGGATCGCCAGGACCATCTGCTGCGGACGATCCCGTCCAAGATCGCGAACGCACTGATCGCACGCGTCGTCGGCGTGCGGTTGAACGACTACGGCTGCAGCCTGAAGGCGTTCCGCGGCGACGTGCTGAAGAGCGTTCGCCTGTACGGCGAGATGCATCGCTTCATCCCCGCATGGCTCGCGACGGTGACGACGCCGCGGCGCATCGTCGAGGAGCCGGTCACGCATCATCCGCGCGTGCACGGCGTCTCGAAGTACGG
>DASWOS010000277.1:0-5012 GCA_036398645.1 Dokdonella sp.
ACGTCGCGCGGGCGCAGCGTCGCGTCGCGCTCGAACCGCGCGAGCAGCCGGTCGCGCAGCACCTGCACCTCGCGCAGCGGCGAGTCGCAGCGGTGCACGCGCAGCGAATCGTCGGCCGCGACCGAGCCGGGCTCCGCGTGCGCGCAGCGGAGCTCGAGCACGTCGGCCTGGATGCGGCCGAGCAGCGTCGCGCGCGACGGCTCGCGCACGACCAGCGTCTCCGACGCGGGCTGGATCTCCTCGTACGAGAACACCTGCTCGAAGAACTCGCGGCCGACGCGGCCGAGCGAGGCCAGCAGCGGCTGATCCGGCTCGGCGAGCGGCGACTCGCCGGCGCGCAATCGCTCGCGCAGGTCGCGCTGATCGCCCCAGTACTCGCGGCACGGCGTCGGCAGGTACGCGTCGACTTCGACGTGGCGCGCGACGACGCCGAGCAGACGCAGCACGTCCGGCGACACGTTCAGGCAGCCGAACACGCTGACGCGCGGCGGCAGGCCGGGCGGCGTCGCGGCGCGGTCGTAGCGGCGGAGGTAATCGCCGAGCAGCTGCGCGCGCGACGGCTCCGCGCTCGCACGCACGAGCCGCCGCCAGAGCTCGGCCTGCCAGTCGTGCGGCTCGGCGTCGTTCTCCCACGCCGCGAGCAGCGGACGCCGGTACGCCTGGTAGCGCTCGAACGCGGCCGCGAGCTCGCGCGCGAGCTGCAGCCGCTTCAGCGCGGCACCGTCGCCGCCGAGGTAGTGCGCGACCGGCGCTCCGAGCGGCTCGGCCGCGATCTCGGCGAGCAGCGGCAGCAGGCGCCAGCGCAACACGTCGCGGTCGAAGCCGGAGCGCTCCGGCAACGCCGGGTTCGCCGCGCGCAGCACGTCGGCGACGAACTCGCCCGGCAGCTTGAAGTCGACGTTCGCGACGACGCCGCGCTGCTCGGCGAGCTCGATCTCGAGCCAGCGCCGCATGCCGGTCTGCGGGATCAGCACGACGGCCGGCGTCAGCAGCCGGTCCGCGTCCGCGTCGCCGAGGCGCTCGCCGAGCACGCGCGCGAGGCCGCGCAGGTCGTTGCCGTAATAGAGATGGAACACGCCGCCGCCGCGTCCGCCGCCGAGGCCTGCGATTATCCGCGATCCGGTCTCGCCGCCGGAGACGAGCCGCCGCGGCGGTGCCGCGGCGCGAGGACGACGGCCGCGGCCCGCGCGCAGCGCGACGGTTGGACCGCGACGGCTAGAACGTGTAGCGCAGGCTCAGTGTGACGCTCGCCGGCGCGCCGTAGTACGTGTTGTCGTACTCGTCGAGCACGTAGTACTTCTTGTCGAGCAGGTTGCTGCCGTTCAACTGCGCCGAGAAGCGCGGCGTGAACTGATAGCGCGCCATGACGGCGAGGTTCGTGACCGAAGCCTGACGCAGGGTCGTGCCGCCGTCCGGCGAGCCGACGAACGTGCGGCTGCGCGACTGCCAGTTCACGCCGCCGCCGAGCGTCAGCGCGCGCAGCGCGGCGGGCGTCCACGTCGCGAACGCGCGCACGAGCGTGCCGGGAATGTACGTGCGCACCGGCTGGCCGTCGCCGTCGTGCATGACGTAGCGCGTCCAGCCGAACGTGCCCTGCCATTCGTCGCCGATGCGGCCGGACGCCTCGAGCTCGAAGCCGCGCGTGCGCGTGCCGTCGATCGCGCGCGAGACCTGCGAGCCGTCCGGCAGCAGGACCGGCTCGCCGGTCTCCGGATCGAACACCGGCCCGGCGACGTTGTTCTGGCGCGTCTCGAACAGCGTCAGCGAGGTATTGACGCGGCCGTCGAAGTGCTCGCCCTTGAGGCCGATCTCGAAGCTCTCGCCGTCGACCGGATCGAGGTAGTGGCCGTTGACGTCGCGGCTGTTCTGCGGCTTGAAGATGCCGGTGTAGCTCGCGAACGCGGCGTAGTGGTCGGCGAAGTCCCAGATCAGGCCCGCGTACGGGATCGTCTCGTCGTAGTCGTACTTCGAAACAGTCGGCGTGTCGTAGAGGTAGAACGAATCGACCTTCCAGGTCGCGTAGCGCGCGCCGGCGACGAGCTTCAGCGGATCGGCGAGCGAGAAGCGCGCGGCCGCGTAGACGCCGTCCTGGTCGGTGTCGATGTCGTTCAGCGGAACGCCGGGCGCGAACTCCGGCTTCGGATAACGGCCGTTCCACAGGAAGAAGTCGCCCGGATCGGCGAGATCGCCGACCGGCTCGAACTCGGTGCCGGCGTTCGTCGCGCGCGACGCGTCGAGGCCGACGACGAGCTCGTGCGAGCGGCCGAACAGATCGAACGGACCGTTCGCGTAGACGTCGAGCGCACGCTCGGTGATCTCGCCGCGGCTGCGATACGCGGACGGTTCGAGTCCTTCGCCGGTGACCGGGTCCGGAAAGCCGTAGACGTAGAACAGCGCGAGATTCTCGTCGTAGCGGCGCCAGTTCGCCGCCGCGCGCAGCGACCAGTCGTTGTCGAACACGTGGCGGATCTCGCCGAACACGGTCGCCGTGCGTCGGTTCCAATACGTCCAGTCGGGCGCGGTCGTCACCGAGCGCGGCCAGTCGGCGAGCGTGCCGTCGCCGAGGAACAGCGGGAACGAGCCCCAGGTGTTCGCGCGCGGGCGGTTGTTCTGGTAGTCGAAGCCGATCGACAGCAGCGTCGACGGCGACAGATCCGCGTCGACGATGCCGTACAGCGTGATCGTCTTCTTGTGGTAGAGCGCCTGGTACGAGTCGCGGTCCTCGTAGACCGCGACGCCGCGCGCGCGCACGCTGCCGTCGGCGTTCAGCGGTGCGGATGCGTCGACCTCGCCGCGGTAGTCGCTCCACGAGCCGGCCGATGCCTCGAGCGTCACCGTCGGCGACCTCGCGTCGGCGTGCTTGCGCACGAGGTTGATCGACGCGCCGGGACTGCCGGCGCCGGTCATCAGGCCGGTCGCGCCGCGCACGACCTCGATGCGGTCGTAGGCGGCGGTGTCGATCGTCTCGTCGATCGAGCCGGTGTTGAAGTTCGAGATCGCCGGCACGCCGTCGACCATCAGGTTGTCGATCAGGAAGCCGCGCGAGTAGAACAGCACGCGCTCGGAGTCGTACGCGTCGGAATAGATGCCGGGCGTGTTGTCGAGCACGGCGCGCAGCGAGGTCAGGTCCTGGTCGTCGAGGCGCTGGCGCGTGATGACGCTGACCGACTGCGGCGTGTCCTTCAGCGAGAGCGGCAGCTTCGTCGCGGCGCTGCTCTCGGGCACCGTGTAGCCGTCGTCGCTCGCGCTCGCGACGACCGCGTCGAGCTCGACCGCGTCCTTCTTGTCCGGCGGCGCGGCGTCGGCCGGCGCGACGTCGTAGGCGGCGGCGGCGAGCGCGAAGGCCGGCGACAGCGCGAGCGCCGCGGCGAGCAGGTGCGGCGGCAGCGCGCGGCGGCGCCGGTCGTTCGTTCGGTTCGGAGTCATGGGGTCGTCGAGGTCGAGGGCGAGGGAATTCGTGCGGGTGCGGCGCGCGACGCGGTCCGCGCCCGCGCGCGGCGCTTGCGCAGCCAGATCACGACGCCGGTCACGCTGAGCGAGGCGATCGCGAGGCCGAGCAGCGAGACCGCGACGCGCCCCGGCGTGCCGAGGATGCGTCCGGAATGGATCGGGAACTGCGCCTGCAGGAACAGATCGCCGGCGCTGCCGTGCCCCGGAACGTCGGCGCCGGCCGGGCTGCCGTCCTGCGCGTCGAAGTAGAGCCACGGATTGCCGAGCGAGTAGTCCGCGTGCTCGTCGGCCGCCGCGAAGAAGCCGACGCCGTAGACGCGGTACTCCGGCGAAAACAGCAGCGCGCCGGGCGGAGCGGTCCAGCCGCGCCGCGTCGCCTCGGCGCGCGCGCGGCGGATCGCCTCGGCGCGATCGAGCGCAGGTTCGCCGACGTCGCCGGCCGCGGCCGGCGTGCGGCGGTCGAACGGACTCTCGCCGAGCGGCGACAGCCACGCGACGATCGGCACGACGACCTGGGCGCGCAGGTTCATCGACACCGCGGTGACCGCGAGCGCGAGCATCAGGAGCCATATCCAGACGCCACCCGAGCGGTGCAGGTCGAACGTCAGCGCGTGACCGCCGCGCTTCCAGCGGAACGCGAACGACTTGCGCCAGGACTTCAGGCTCGGGAACGCGAGCCACAGCGAGACGAACGCGTCGAACACCCAGACGATCGCGACGATGCCCATGAACAGCGTGCCGACGTCGTAGCCGCCGGCCGCCGGCAATTGCAGCGTCGAATGGAACTTGTACAGAAATGGAATCAGGTTCTCGCGCGACAGGCTCGCGCCGCCCGAGTAGCGCCGCGCCTGCTCGCGACCCGTCGCGGGATCGACCGCGATCTCGTTGAAGTCGACCGCATACGGCGCCGCGGTCGCCGGATCGAGCCGCGGCTCGACCCAGACCTGCATCGCCTCGCCCGGCGTCGTCGCGAGCGGCAGGTACGTCACGCGGACGTGCGGGTTCGCGCGTTCGATCGCGTCGGCGACGTCGAGCGGCGAGCGGACCGCCGTCGATGCCGGCGCCTCGTAGAACGCCGGGTTCAGCCAGCCGTCGAGCTCGTGCTCCCACGCGATGACCGCGCCGGTCGTGCCGGCGAGCGCGAGGAACACCGCAGTGAACAGGCCGAGCCAGCGGTGCACGAGGCCGGCGCCGCGGCGAGCGAACGTGGCGAGCAAGGTGTCGGAGCCCCCGGATGGACCCGCCGATCTTGTCGTAAATGGGAATCAGTCGCAACTGTGCGTCGGGTACATCGCCGGATGCGCGGATCGTTCGGCCCTACCGGTGCGGCCGGGGCCGCGGGCCCTATTTCCCGATGCAGAACGACGCGAAGATCGCGCCGAGCAGGTCGTCGCTGGTGAACTCGCCGGTGATCTCGCCGAGATGGCGCTGCGCGTCGCGGAGCTCCTCGGCCGCGAGCTCGCCGGCGCGCTCGACCGCGAGCGCGTGAGCGGCCGCGGCGAGCGCCTCCCGGGCGCGTTCGAGCGCGGCGACGTGGCGCGCGCGCGCGGTGAACGCGCCGG
>DASWOS010000278.1:0-28565 GCA_036398645.1 Dokdonella sp.
GCGAGTTCTTCCCCGGCGGCAATCCGTCGCCGCAGACGCACGCGACGTTCGTTTCCGCGCCCGCGTGCGGGCAGTCCGTGCCGGTCGACGCGGCCTTTCTCGACCATCCGGACTTCCACCTGATCATGGTCGTCAACGCGCGCGACGCCGAGCTGCCGTCCGTCTGCACGGCGCCGTCGGCGATGCCGTGGCTCGCCGCGAACCCGGCGACCGGCGCGCTCGGATACGGCGAAAGCCGCGACGTCGCGCTCGCCTTCGACGCGGGCGCGCTCGCGCCGGGGAGCTACGACGCGACGATGTGCGTGACCACGAACGACGCCGACCACGCCGTGGTCGAGGTGCCGCTGCACGTGCAGGTCGACGCCGATCCGGACCGCGTGTTCGCCGACGGCTTCGAGCCGTAGCGGCCGCGCGCGGAACCGGCGCCGGCTCGGACGCCGCGTGCGGCGCTTCGCCGCACGTCCGCACTCCGCGAACGGCGCCGCGCGATTCGTGCGGCGCACGCGCTCGCCGCCGCCTTGATATCGACGCGCCACGGTCGCAGTTCGGCGTGTCCGCGCGCGACGCCGTCGTCGCGTGCATCTGCCGATCGGAACCGGAGACCTCGAATGACCTCACCGCTGCTGACGCCGCTCGACGTGGGCGACCTGCACCTTTCGAATCGCATCGCGATGGCGCCGATGACGCGCGTGCGCGCCGGCACGACGCACGTGCCGAACGCGCTGATGGCCGAGTACTACGCCGAGCGCGCGAGCGCGGGGCTGGTCATGACCGAGTGCACGATGGTCGCCGCGGACGCGAGCGCGTTCGTCGGCGAAGGCGGCATCTACGACGACGCGACCGCGGCCGGCTGGGCGCAGGTCGCCGACGCGGTGCACGCGCGCGGCGGCCTGCTGATGATGCAGATCTGGCATCCGGGCCGCGCCGCGCATCCGGACAACAACGGCGGCAAGCAGCCGATCTCGTCGACCGATCGCGCGATCCGCACCGATCTCGCGGCGACGCCGAGCGGGCTGAAGCCGAACGTCGCGCCGCGCCGGCTGCGCACCGACGAGCTGCCCGGCATCGTCGCGCTGTTCCGCGCGGCGGCCGAGCGCGCGAAGGCGGTCGGCATCGACGGCGTGCAGATCCACGGCGCGCACGGCTACCTGATCGACCAGTTCCTGCGCGACGGCGCCAACGATCGCAGCGACGCGTACGGCGGTGCGCTCGAGAACCGCGCGCGGCTGCTGCTCGAGGTGCTCGACGCGGTCATCGAGGTCTACGGCGCCGGCCGCGTCGCGCTGCGCATCTCGCCGCTCGTGCCGTACAACGACATGTCCGATTCCGATCCGGCCGCGCTCGTGCGCTACGTCGCCGAGCAGACCTCGAAGCGCCGCATCGCGTTCCTCGAGGTGCGTCACGCGCAGCACGATCGTCCCGAGGAGGTCGCGCTCGCGCGGATCGCGCGCGAGCACTTCGACGGCGTGCTGATGTTGAACGGCGGCTTCGACCAGGCCGGCGGCGAGGCGGCGATCGCCGAGGGCCGCGCGGACCTGATCGCGTACGGGCGGCCGCTGATCGCGAATCCGGATCTCGTCGAGCGCTTCCGGCGCGGTGCGCCGCTGAACGCGGTCGACGAGGCCACGCTCTACGCCGGTGGGGCGCACGGCTACACGGACTATCCGACGCTCGCGGCGTGACGCCGCGCGCCGGTACGTGCGTCGGCGCGCGACCGCCGGCGCACGCGCCGACGTGCCGATGCGGGCGTCGTGCCGCGTGATGCCGCGCGGCCGCGTCAGACGATCGCGTGCGGCACGAAGCGCGAGGTGTCCTGCGTGATCGGCGAGGCGTCCTCGCGCATGCCGATGCCGCAGGCGCGGTCGCCGACGACCCAGCTGCCGACGAGCGGATAGCCGCCGTCGAACTGCGGCAGCGGATGGAACGCCTGGCGCACGAACGGCGCGTCGTCGTACGGGCCGTCCGAGCGCAGGCACGTGCCGTCCGGCATCCGCAGCTCGACGTTCGCGCCTTCGCGCGAGAACAGCGGCTTGCGCACCCAGCCCGGCGGCAGCGGCGCGGCGGGCGCGTCGTCGAAGAACGCCGGCAGCAGGTTCGGATGGCCCGCATGGCGCTCCCAGAGCAGCGGCAGCACGCCCTTGTTGCTCAGCAGCGCCTTCCACGGCGGCTCGATCAGCACGCAGCGCGAGGCCGGCAGCGCCGCGCCGAACGGCTCGGCGAACAGGAACTCGAGCGGATACAGCTTGAACATCGCCTCGACGACGCGGTCGTCGGTGTCGGTGTAGCGGCCGTCCGCGGCGAGGCCGACGTCTTCGATCGCGATGCGCCGCGTCGCGAGCCCGGCCTGCTCGGCGCAGTCGGCGAGGTACGCGACCGTGCCCTGGTCCTCGGCCGACTCGCGCGCGGCGGCGAAGTACAGCGGCCGCGGCAGCCGCTTCGCGATCGTCGCGAACGCTTCGATCAGCGTCTCCTGGATCAGGTTGTACTGGTCCGCACCGCGCGGCAGCGCGCCGTTCGCGATCTGCTCCTCGAGCCAGAGCCACTGGAAGAACGCGGCCTCGTACAGCGAGGTCGGCGTGTCGTAGTTCAGCTCGTAGAGCTTGGCCGGGCCGCGGCCGTCGTAGGCGAAGTCCATGCGCCCGTACAGGTGCGGCGACGCCTCGCGCCACGAGCGCGCGATCCAATCCCAGTACGCCTCGGGAATCGCGAGGCGGCGCAGCAGCGCGTCGTCGCGCACGGCCTCGCCGACGAAGTCCATCGCGATCTCGTGCAGCTCGGCGGTCGGCGCCTCGATGTCGCGCTCGATCTCGTCGAGCGTGAACGCGTAGTAGGCGCTCTCGTCCCAGTACGGCGCGCCGTCGATCGTGTGGAAGCGGAAGCCGAGCCGCTCGGCGCGCTCGCGCCAGTCCGGCCGCGCGGCGATCAAAATGCGCTGCATCGGTGCGGCGCCGGCGTCAGCCGCCGAACGAGCGGCCGCCCCAGCCGCTGCGCGCCGCCGCGCTCGAGCCGAAGCCGGAGCGCGCGATCGTGATCGCGCGGTTCGGCGCGATGTCGACCGGACGCACGCGCGCGCCGCCGCTCGAGCTCCAGCCGCCGCCCCCGGAATAGCCGCCGTCGCGGTCGCGGAACACCTCGGTGTACTGGCCGGCGCGCGTGCGGTAGATCGGGCCCGAGTCGAGATAGGCCGGCGCGCGGCCCGGCGACAGCAGCTGCGAGATCATGAAGCCGGTCATCAGCGGCATCCAGATGCCGCCCTCGTGCTCGCGCTCGGCGCAGAGGTCGCCGTACTCGGCGACGCACTCGGCCTTCGTCCGGTAGCGCGGCGCGGCGGTGGTGCCGGCCGCGGCGGCGGCCTGCGCCGCGCGCTGGCACACGTCGGCGCTGTTGCCGTCGTGTTCGCAGGCCTCGACGCTGGTGTAGAAGCCCTGGCGCGTCATCTGCTGCGGCGCGTGGTCGTGGACGTCGCAGCCGACCAGCGCGAACGGCGTCTGCGCGATCGCGAGCAGGGCGAGTTGGCGGGAACGCTTCATCGGAGCTCCTCCGGACGGACGCCGTCCGTGGCGGGTGGCGCCGGCGCGCGCGCCGGCGGCGGCATCGGCTTCAATACGTCATGCACGCGGCGTTCAGCACGCCGACGCCGATCGACAGCGCGGCGACGAGGATCGCCGCGGCGCGCTCGTCGCGTTCGATGCGTGCGGGCAGGTCCGGCAGCAGCAGCCGCACCGCGAAGAACGTCGCCGCCTGCACGACGAGCGCGACGATGCCCCAGACCGCGCAGTCGACGAGCCCGACCGAATGCGAGATCGCCGAGCCGAGCGGGATCACGAAGCCGACGAACGCGCCGCCGAACGAGATCGCCGCGGCCGGCTTGTCGGCGCGGATCAGCGCGAGCTCGCGCTGCGGCGTGATGCGCAGGTAGACCAGCACGAACAGCGCGGCGAGCACGATCGCGAGCGCGAAGTACGCGAGGAAGCTCGGCAGCGTCGACAGCGAGGGGGTGAGGGCGGTCATGCACGTCTCCGTTCGAGCGCCTCCGTGGCGCGTGCAGGCAGCAGCCGGATGCGGGCGTCCGGCGTCAGGTGATCTCGAAATCCGCGCGCGTCAGCGCCACGCCGAGCGCGAGGCTGATGCAGTAGTCGTTCGGTCCGGCGTCCTCGGCCGAGACGAGCAGCAGCTCGCCGCGGCCGCCGTCGACGTCGCGCGCGTAGAGCATCGAGTACAGCGTCAAGTCGTAGTCCTTCGCGTCGGGCGAGATCTTGTAGACGTCTTCGTCGAGCGCGACCGGCGGCGCCCAGCCGAGCTCCGGATCGTCGCCCCAGACGCGCCGGTACTCGTGGCCGGCGAACGCGTAGGTCGCCGCGCCGAGCGGCGAGCCGGGCTCGACCCAGCGCCGGAACGCGGCCTGATCCGCCGGAGCGATCGCGTCGGCGTAGACGAACAGGGCGATCTCGCCGACGCCGAGATCGCCCGTCGCCGCGCCGGTCGTCGCGATCTGCACGAACGCGTCGTCGCTCAGATACAGCCGGTGCAGACGCGCGCCGGCGCCGAGATCGATCGCGCCGATCGCCTCGATGATCTGCGCGCCTTCCGGGCACGCGAACGCGAACGCGTCGCCGGCGAGCTTGAACGGCGTCGCGTCGAGGACGACCGCGCCGCCGAGGCGCGCGCCGAGCGGGAACGTCGCCGCGTCGGTGCGCGGCCGCGCGCGGCCGAACGCGCTCACGGCGCGGCTCCGCGGCGGCACGACGCGCCGCGACGCGGACGGCCGAGGCCGGCGTTCACGCGCCGCTCCGCTCGTTCGCCGCCGGCAGCGGCGCGGCGTCCGCGTTCGGCGCGTCGAGCCGGCCGCGCGGCGCCTGCACGACCTCGGTGCGGCGGAACCGTGCGAGCACCGTGTCCGCGGTCGCCTGCCCCGCGGTGACGCCGGCCGCCGCGAGCCGCGCTTCGAGATCGCCGTCGCCGTCGGCCGCGGCGAGCGCGTCGGCCGCTTCGATCCGCGCGGCCTGCTCGGCCTGGCGCGCCTTGACGCGCTCGAGCGAGTCGAGCGCGGTGCGCAGTTTCGTGCTCTGGCCGCCGTGGCGCGCCGAGACCGCGGCCTGCGCGCGCAGCACGCTCTCGTTCGCCTTGACCTGGTCGACCTGCTGTTGCAGGCCCTCGATGCGCCGGTCCGCGGCCTTGATCGACAGGTGCAGCTTGTCGATCGCGGACGTCGTCGCGGCGAGCGCGGTCTGCTCGGCCGCGATCTCGCCTTCGAGCTGCGCGACCTTGCCGGCGACCTCGCGCGCGAGCGCTTCGTCGCCGCGGTCGAGCAGTCCGCCGATGTGGCTCTCGTACTCGGCCTTCTTCGCGCGCTTCGCGGCGAGCTTGTCGGCGGCGAGCTTCTGCTGCGCCATCATCTTCGTCAGCTCCTCCTTCGCGCGCAGGCTGTCGGCCTGCGCGTCGCGGATCTCCTGGTCGAGGATGCGCGTCGCGTTGCGGTCGACGACGGCCTGGCCGGCCTCGGTCGCCGCGCCGCGGAACAGCGTCAGGATCTTTGCGAGGATGCTCATGGAAACCTCATGCGATGCGTGGATGGACGAGCGTCGTCGAACGTGGCGGCGCAGCACGCGTGAGCTGTGCGTCGCGGGCGCGCGAGGGTCGAGCCGCGCGAAGCCCGCGTCGAGACGGCCGCCGGCGTGCGCCGCTCGCGGCCGATCGCGTACGCCCTCGACGCCGCGACCGGCCGCGCGAGCCCGCATCGGGACGGCGACGCGATCACGCGCGACCGTCCAAGTAGTCGCCGAGCGCCTCGGCCGCCTGCAGCGTGTTCTGCGCGAGCACGTCGATTTCCTCGACGATGTTGACCAGCGGCGAGCGCGTCGACAGCTCGCCGAACACGACGTAGACGTCGTCGCCGTCGAGCGACTGCAGGCCGATGTTCGACAGCGGGTTGATCGGGTTCAGGCGCAGGCAGGCGTCGTTGAACGCGGCGCGGTCGGCGACCTGCGAGCCGAGGCACAACGGCGTCGAGCAGAACAACTGCTCGCCGGAGGCCATCAGGTGCACGACGAGATCGCCGTGATCCGGCAGCGTGATCGCGATCGTCGGATCGGCGCCGCGCTCGAGCGTCAGCCGGTACGGCAGCTTCTCGCGCTCGACGTGCTCGGCGAGCGCCTCGTGCAGCGCGGCGGTGGTCCAGGGTTGCGTCATGGCGGAGTACGCCTCCAGGTGTCGGTACGGTTCGGGAAGCACGGGCTCGCGCAACGCGAGCTCGACCGCGGCGAGAATCTCGCGGTGCTGCGGCCGGATGAAGACCTGGCGTGGCACGAGTCCCTTCGCGCGCATGCGCTCGCGGAACGCGCGCTGGCTGCGCGCGGCGGCGGACGAAGGCGACGAAGCGGGCGACGTGCGTGACATTACAAGTAACGTTACGTGTAACGCGCCGGCGCGTCAAGCGACATCCGGCGCGACGCGATGCGGCGACGGTGCGGTCGCCGTCGGCCCGGCGCCGGACGATGTCCGCGCGTCGCCGCCGAGCCTGCCGGCGGACTCGCGGCGAATGCGCCGAGGCGCGGGGGCATGTCGTCAAGCGAGGCGGCGGCGGGCTTCGTGGGCCTCGTCGCGCGAAGCGTGAAGCAGAACGCGGGACGGATCGAAGCGCGCCTCGCGCCGCGGCTTCAGCGCGGCCGTGCGTCGTCCTCGACGAACGCCCAGAGGCGCCGGTGCAGCCGCGCGAGCCGCGGTTCGAGTTCCGCACGCGCATCGAGCGGCGGCGGCTGGCGACGGTGCGCCATCCAGGCCGCGCGCATCGACTCGCTGCCGTGCTCGGCGATCGCGGCGCCGAGATCGCCGGCACCGTCGAGGGCGCGCTCGATCGCACGTCGGCGCGCGCCGTCCGCCGGCAGCTCGGCGAGGCCGGCGCGCAGCCGCTCGCGCAGCCGGCGTTCGGCGACCGCCTCGGCGCGCCGCTCGGCCGCGGCGCGGCGCAGCAGCCCCAGCGCAATCGCGTGGCGCGCCGAGAACGCCGCGCTCGTCTGCGCGAGCCGCAGGTTCAACAGATCGAGCGCGACCGCATCCGCGTCGGCGTTCTGCGCGACGCGCTCCCAGGCGTGCAGCAGCAGCTCGAGCCGCAGCCGGTCGTGGTACGACGCGCCGGGACGGTATCCGGCCGCGCGGCTCGCGTAGTCGGCGAAGAACTCCCAGCGCAGCTCCCAGCACGCGTCGAGCTTCGCGTCGTCGAATCCGGCGAGCCGCCAACCCTCGCGGCGCAGGCACGCGAGCAACGCGTCGTCGAGCGTCGCGTGGCTCGGCAGACCGAGCGACATCAGCCGCAGCGGACGGCTCGACGCCCAGGCGGCGAACGCGAGGCCGCGGACGAAGTCCGCCTGCAGCGGCGACAGGCCGATCGCGTCGCGCTGCGCGCGCAGCGCGTCGTTGTCGCGGAACGGCCACGGGATGATGCGCGGCGTCGGCAGTCCGATCGAGTCGATGCCGCCCGGCATCGCGCTGCGGATAACTTCCGGCACGTCCTCCTCCGTCGCAGGAATATATAGCATATAAACATCAATTTAATATCAAGTGGTTAATGCGGAAAGCGGCTCCTAGGGTTCGGGCATGAGCCCTGAAGAGCTGCAGGTCCGTCTCGGATACGTCATCCGCCGCCACCGAGAGAGCCAGCAGTACAGTCAGGAGGGCTTCGCCGACACGATCGGCGTGCATCGCACGTATTACGGCGACATCGAGCGCGGCAAGCAGAATCCGTCGCTGTGGAACCTGCAGCGCGTCGCGCTCGGGCTCAAGCTGCTGCTGTCGCAGCTCGTCGTCGAGGCCGAGCAGCTCGACCTCGAGCGCGCGTCGCGCGAGCCGCCGTCGCCGCCGCGGCGCGGGCGTCCGCGCGGCAGCCGCTCGCGCTGAGCGGCCGCGGCCTTCGCGCGCGGCGCCGGGCCAGGGCGCCGCGCGCGGCGTTCACGGCGTGCGCCGGTTCGGCGGCGGCGTCCACTGGTAGATCCAGGTCTCGCTGAGCGCGCGTCCGCCGCTCCTCAGGAACAGGCGCAGGTCGACCGGCTCGGGGCTCGCGTCCGGGACGAGATCGAACATCGCGCGCCAGCCGTGCACCGAATCGAGCGGCCGCGCCGAGACGATCTCGGTGCGCCCGCGCGACAGCGAGATGACCGGCTCGACCGCCGCGTCGCGCGGCAGCGCGTCGAGCGGGCCGCCGGCGAAGTCGACGACGAAGCGCCACGAGAAGTGATCGCGCGGCAGGCCGACCACGCCGCCGATGCCGGTGCGCGTCGCGACCGCGCGCGCGAGCGGCGGGCTCGCCGGCATCGCGCTGCCCCAGTACAGCCGGTACGCGTACAGCAGCTCCTGACCCGGTCGCGGCGGCGCGGCCGGGTTCCAGAACGCGACGATGTTGTCGTAGGTCTCGTCCGGCGCCGGAATCTCGACGAGCTGCACGGCGCCCTTGCCGAACGCGCTCAGCGGCTCGACCCAGAGGCTCGGACGGCGGTCGTAGAACACGCCGTCGTCCTGGTAGTGGTCGAACTCGCGGTCGCGCTGCAGCAGGCCGAAGCCGTGCGGGTCCTGGTCGAGGAACGAGTTCACGCGCACCGCGGCCGGGTTCGTCAGCGGCCGCCAGATCCACTCGCCGGCGCCGGTCCAGATCGACAGGCCGTCGGAGTCGTGGATCACGCGCCGCCAGTCGTCGTCGACGCGGCGATCGTTCGGGCCGACCAGGAACATGCTCGTCAGCGGCGCGACGCCGAGGCGCTCGATCGCCTTGCGCGGGTACAGCGCCGCGTCGACGCGCATGACGAGCGGCTCGCCGGGCGCGATCTCGAAGCGGTACGCGCCGGTCGCGCTCGGCGAATCGAGCAGCGCGTACAGCGTCAGCGCGGCGGCGCCGGCCCGCGGCCGTTCGAGCCAGAACGTCGTGAAGTCCGGAAACTCCTCCGCGCGCGGCAGGCCGCAGTCGATCGCGAGCCCGCGCGCGGACAGCCCGTACTGCATCGTGCCGCCGACCGCGCGGAAGTAGCTCGCGCCGAGGAACGCGACGACGTCGCGCGTGAAGTCCGTGTCGAAGCTCAGGCGGAAGCCGGCGTAGCCGAGATCGTGCGGCAGCGCGGCGCCGTGCACGCCGCTGCCGGTCAGGTCGAAGCGGCGCGGGTCGTAGCCGATCTCGCGCGCGACGCCGTCGACGAGCTCGTAGATGTGGACCGGCCGGCGGTAGTTGCGGCCGAGGTGGAAGAACTGCACGCGGAAGCGCGAGGGCAGATCGGCCCAGAGCGCGTGCTCGGGCAGCGGCCGGATCGCTTGGTAGTGGTCCCAGTCGAGCTGCGCGAGCTCGGTCGGCAGCGACAGCTCCGGCGCGACGTAGTCCTGCGCGGCGAGCGCGCGCGCGTGGCCCTTCAGCGCGGCGTAGTCGAAGCGCTTCGGCTCGAAGCGCGCGCGCGGCGCCGGCGCGGCGGCGCGGCCGAGCGCCGGCAGCGCGGACAGGGCGAGGGCGGAGGCGGTCAGCAGTTCGCGTCGTTTCATGGTCCTCGTCGGGGTCGATCGTGAGCGGCAGTCGGTGCGGACGCGGCGAGCGGCGCGGCCGGCGTCGCCGCGGCGGCCACGCGCCGGCGCGGCGGCGGCGCGGCGCAGGCCGCGGCCCAGGCCGGGTGCGCGTCGGCGGACGTCCACACGAGGAAGTGCAGGCGCGACAGCGCCGGCGCGTCGCGCAGCAGCGCATTGCGCTCGATCTCGCTCAACGCGCCGGGGCCTTCGCGCAGCGCGCGCTCGACGAGCGGCGCGCGCGCCCGGCGCGCCGGCCCGAGGCGCCGCGCGCGCGCGGTGTCCGACGCGCAGGCGACCGCGTTGCAGAGCGGATCGACGACCGCGTCGACGAAATCCGGCAGTCGCGGCGTGCGCTGGAAGTAGCCGCGCATGCGCCGCAGCACGCGCGGCGGCCGCGATTCCTCCGGGATCAGGAACAGCCGCGCCGCGCGCGCGCGGCGGCCGAGCGAGACGCGGCTCGACAGCACCGAGATCGGCATCGACAGCGCCATCGCGCCGGCGACCGGCAGCAGCCACCAGAGGAACGCCGGGTTCAGCCAGTAGACGAGCGCGAGCCAGGCGAGGCCGAGCACGGTGTGGCCGCCGTGCTGGCGCAGCGCGTCGCCCCAGCTCGTCTCGGCGTCCTCGCGCGGCGGCGACTTCCAGCCGACCGCCCAGCCGATCAGCGCGGCGGTGATGAACTTCGTGTGGAACAGCATGCGCACCGGCGCGAGCAGCGCCGAGAACGCGATCTCGATCAGCACGCCGAGCGCGAGCCGCACGACGCCGCCGAATTCGCGCGCGCCGCGCAGCGCGACCAGCGCGACGCTGAGGATCTTCGGCAGGAACAGCAGCGTCGCGGTCGCGCCGAACAGCTCGATCGCGCGCGACGGGTGCCATTCCGGCCACAGCGGGAACAGCTGGTTCGGCGCGGTGAAGTAGGTCGGCTCCGACAAGGTGTGGACCGCGAGCAGCACGGTCGAGAGCACGAGCGAGAGGAACCAGAGCGGCGCCGACAGATAGGCCATGACGCCGGTCACGAACACCGCGCGGTGCGCCGGGTGCAGGCCCTGCGCGAAGAACAGCCGCGAGTTGATCAGGTTGCCCTGGCACCAACGGCGGTCGCGCTTGAGCTCGTCGAGCAGGTTCGGCGGCATCTCCTCGTAGCTGCCGGCGAGGTCGTAGGCGATCCACACGGCCCAGCCGGCGCGCCGCATCAGCGCGGCCTCGACGAAGTCGTGCGAGAGGATCTCGCCGGACAGCGTGCCGCTGCCGGGCAGGCGGCCGAGCGCGCAGTGCTGCATGAACGGCGCGACGCGGATGATCGCGTTGTGGCCCCAGTAGTGCGACTCGCCGAGCTGCCAGAAGTGCAGCCCGGTCACGAACAGCGGGCCGTAGACGCGCGTCGCGAACTGCTGGATGCGCGCGTACAGCGTCTCGCGCCCGGCCGCGCGCGGCGCGGTCTGCACGATGCCGGCGTTCGGGTTCGCCTCCATCATGCGCACGAGCTCGACGAGGCAGCCGCCGCTCATGACGCTGTCGGCGTCGAGCACGATCATGTAGCGGTAGCTCTTGCCCCAGCGCCGGCAGAAGTCCGCGATGTTGCCGCTCTTGCGCTTGATGCGCAGCTGGCGCAGCCGATAGAACACGCGGCCGAAGCCGACCGCGCGGCACAGGTCGAGCCACGCCTCACGCTCGGCGACGCGGATGTCCGGATCGTTGCTGTCGCTCAGCACGAAGAAGTCGAAGCGCTCGAGCTCGGTCGTCTGCGCGAGCGAGGCGTAGGTCGCGCGCAGCCCGGCGAACACGCGCGCGACGTTCTCGTTGCAGATCGGCATGACGATCGCGGTGCGCGCGTCGGCCGGCAGCGGCGCGTGCGCGAGGTGCTTGGCCGAGATCGCGTAGCGGTCGCGGCCGAGCACGAGCAGCACGAAGCCGGCGAGCGCGGTCCAGAACCCGGCCGAGATCCAGCAGATCAGGATCGCGAACAGCACGAGCACGGCGATCTCGATCGGTTTCGTGCCGTGGTACGGCAGCACGCCGACCATCGCGCTCGTCGCGAAGTACGACTGCACGAGCACCATGCCGAGCAGCAGGCTGCGCCGCACCGCCGCCGCGCGGTGCCAGTCGCCGCGCTCGGGCACGGTCGCCGCGGCGCGCGCCGCGGCTTCGCGGCGGCTGCGCAGCCACGCGCGCAGGCGGAACACGCCGGGCGGCGGCCACAGCCGCGGCGACATCGAGCTGCGCCGCAGCGGCGGCGTCGAGCCGATGCGCACGCCGCGCGTCGGGTCGTCGACGAGCGCGGCGCCGGCGCCGGCGAGCTCGAGCCGCTCGCGCAGCGCGGCCGCGGCGAGATCCTGCGCCGGCGCGCCGTCGCCGGCGAGCTGGCGCTCGAGCGCGCCCAGCGTCGTCTCGGCCGCCGCGCGCGGCGCCGCTTCGCGCTCGATCCGCGCGCGCGCGTCCGCGGCCGGCGCGAGCCGGTCGAGGTAGCGCTCGCGCAGGTCCGCCGTCGCGGCGCCGCGCGTCAGCCCGGCGGCAGCACGTAGCTCCATGTCTCGGATACCGCGTCGCCGCGGCGCAGGCGCGCGCGCAGCTCGACCGGCTTGGTGTCGTCGAGGCGGTGGACGCGCAGGCGCAGGCGCCAGCCGCCGGTGACCGCGTTCGGTTCGAGCGTGCGCTGCACGAGCTCGGCGTTCGCGTCGGTCGAGAGCTCGACGTCGGCGGCCGCGTCGGTCGCTGCGCTCGGCTCGAGCGGACCGGCGAAGTCGACGACGAAGCCGACCGTCGCGTCGGCGTCGCGCCGCGGCAGCTTGCCGCGTCGCGTCTGCACGACGTGCGCGGTCGGCGGCGTCGCCGGCGCGTCCTTCTGCCAGTGGATGCGGTAGTCGAGCGCGAACGCCTGCTGCGGCGCCGGCATCGTCTGCGGCACCCAGTACGCGACGATGTTGTCGTTGGTCTCGTCCGGTCCGGGGATCTGCACGAGCTCGACGCGACCGGCCCCCCAGTCGCCGATCGGCTCGACCCAGGCGCTCGGACGCAGGTCGTAGCGGTTGTCGAGATCCTCGTAGCGCGCGAAGTCGCGCTCGCGCTGCATCAGGCCGAAGCCGCGCGGATTCGTCAGCGCGAACGAGGTGACCAGCAGGCGCTTCGGGTTGACCAGCGGCCGCCAGATCCACTCGCCGGCGTCGGAGCGGATCGACAGGCCGTCGGAGTCGTGCACCTCGGGACGGAAGTCGCCGCCGCCGCCGCGCTGGTCGGCGCCGAAGAAGAACATGCTGGTCAGCGGCGCGAGCCCGAGCTTGTCGATGCGCTCGCGCAGGTGCAGCCGCGCGCTGACCTCGACGACGGTGTCCGCGCCGGGCTCGATCGCGAAGCGGTACGCGCCGGTCGCGCGCGGCGAGTCGAGCAGCGCGTAGACGACCAGACGCCGCGCGCCGGGCTTGGGTCGTTCGACCCAGAACTCGACGAAGCGCGGAAACTCCTCGCCGGACGCCTGCGCGGTGTCGATCGCGAGGCCGCGCGCGGACAGGCCGTAGTGCTGGCCCTTGCCGAGCGCGCGGAAGTAGCTCGCGCCGAGGAACGCGATCAGCTCGTCGCGGTACTGCGGCAGGTTCAGCGCGTAGTTCGCGCGGAAGCCGGCGTAGCCGAGGCCCTGCATCAGGTTCGGATCGAGCTGCGCGGCGGCGTAGTCGAACTGCTGCGGATCGAACGCGAAGTCGTGCACGCCCTGCGGCGTGATCTCGTGGATCGCGACCGGCCGGTCGAACGCCCAGCCCTCGTGGAAGAATTCGAGCGTGAACGGCCGCTTGTGCTTCGCCCACGCGGCCGCCTCGGGCTTGAAGCGGATCGCGTGGTAGCGGTCGTGATCGAGATGCAGCAGCGGTCCGGGCAGGTTTCCGCCCGGGTCCTTGAACGAGGTCGCGGCGCGCTGCGTCGCGAGCGCGTCGACGTCCTTGAGGCCGAACGGCGCGGCGGCCGCGAGCGGCGCGGCGAGCGACGCGCAGGCGGCCAGCAGCAAGCGGGACGGGCGGACGGTCCGTGTCGATCGGGGCATCGAGTGCGTAAGGTACGGGATCGGGAGGATGCTACGATGACCGACGTTCATATCGTGCAAAGTATCGCCGCGGATCGCGAGCCGGGCGGCCGACCTTATCGCATCCGCGCGTCGCCGCGCGCGGACGCGCGTCGATGATCGGACATCCTGCCGAACGACATCGTTCGCAGCGCGGCGGCTGGTTGCGCGCGGCCGTGCTCGGCGCGAACGACGGCATCGTCTCGACCGCGAGCCTCGTCGTCGGCGTCGCCGCGTCGGGCGCGTCGACGCACGGCGTGCTGCTCGCCGGCGCGGCCGGTCTGGTCGGCGGCGCGCTGTCGATGGCGGCCGGCGAGTACGTCTCGGTCGGCTCGCAGGCCGACGCCGAGCACGCCGACCTCGCGACCGAGCGCCGCGAACTCGACGAGTCGCCGGATGCGGAGCTGCACGAGCTCGCCGGCATCTACGTACGCCGCGGCCTCGACGCCGAGCTCGCGCGCCGCGTCGCCGAGCAGCTCAGCGCGCACGACGCGCTCGCCGCGCACGCGCGCGACGAGCTCGGCATCGTGCGCGAACGCCGTGCGCGGCCGCTGCAGGCCGCCGGCGCGTCGGCCGTCGCGTTCGCGAGCGGCGCCGCGCTGCCGCTCGCGGTCGCGGCGCTCGCGCCGGCCGGCGCGTCGATCGCGGCGGTCGCGGCGAGCGCGCTGATCTGCCTGCCCGCGCTCGGCGCGGCCGCGGCGCAGGCCGGCGGCGCATCGCCGCTGCGCGGCGCGCTGCGCGTGACGACGTGGAGCGCGCTCGCGATGCTCGCGACCGCGGCGGTCGGCACGCTGTTCGGCGGCTGATCCGCGCGGCGCGGCCGCGGCGCCGTCACCGAATGTTTCGGTTCGGCGTGCGCGCACGCGGCGGCAGCGACGTACGATGCCGCGCCGGCGCGCCGCGTCCGGCGCGCAGTCGCGCGAACCTCGACGGGGAGCAGCCATGTCACTCGGAAAACGTCTCGGCGCCGAATTCTTCGGCACGTTCTGGCTCGTTTTCGGCGGCTGCGGCAGCGCCGTGCTCGCCGCCGCGGTGCCGACCCTCGGCATCGGCTTCGCCGGCGTCTCGCTCGCGTTCGGCCTGACCGTGCTGACGATGGCCTACGCGTTCGGTCACGTCTCCGGCGCGCACTTCAATCCGGCCGTCTCGGTCGGCATGGCCGTCGGCGGCCGCTTCCCCGCGCGCGAGATCGTGCCGTACGTGATCGCGCAGGTCGTCGGCGCGTTCGTCGCCGGCGGCGTGTTGTACCTGATCGCGAGCGGCAAGCCCGGCTTCGACGCCGCCGGCGGCTTCGCCTCGAACGGCTACGGCGCGCATTCGCCGGGCGGCTACTCGCTGCAGGCCGCGCTGGTCTGCGAGCTCGTGCTGACGTTCTTCTTCGTCATGATCATCATGGGCTCGACCCACGGCAACGCGCCGAGCGGCTTCGCGCCGCTCGCGATCGGCTTCGCGCTGACGCTGATCCACCTGATCAGCATTCCGGTCACGAACACGTCGGTGAATCCGGCGCGCTCGACCGGCGTCGCGGTGTTCGCCGGCGGCCTCGCCGTGTCGCAGCTCTGGCTGTTCTGGATCGCTCCGATCGTCGGCGGCGCGCTCGGCGGCCTCGCGTTCCGCACGCTGTTCGAGCCGGTCGAGCGCTGACGCGGCGCGCCGGCCGCTGCGCGCCGCGGCGGTCGGCCCCCGACCTCCGGCACGCGCGGCGCCTAAACCAAAGTGCGAGCCTGCGCATCCAAGCCTCGTCCTTCCGACAGCGGAGCTTCACGATGAAACGTCTTTTCGCCGCACTCGTGCTCGGCGCGGCCTGCGCGTCGGCCGCGCACGCGGACATCGACCTGCACGGCGACGACTGCGGCCTGCACAGCGACTACTCGCTCGGCATCGAGCCGTCGCGGCTCGTGTTCTCGCGCGCCGGCGGCGACCCGGCCGAGGTCGTCGTCGCCGACGGCTCGCTGCGCATCGACGGGCGCGCCGTCGCGCTCGACGCGGCGGATCGCGAGCGCCTGCGTACGATCGAGCGCGGCGTGCGCGAGGCGGTGCCGGAGGTCAAGACGATCGCGCGCGACGCGGTCGCGATCGTGATCGCCGCGGTCGGCCAGGTCTCCGCGGCATTCGCGCGCGACGCCGCCGACGCGCGCGCGAGCGCCGAGCGGCTCGCGCGTAGCGCGCGCGAGCTCGATCGCCGCATCGCCGACAGCACGAGCTTCGCCGACTGGCAGGACGCCGACCTCGACCGCGTGCTCGAGAGCGCGGTCGGCACGCTCGTCGGCGAGGTCGTCGGCGACGTCGCCGGGCGCGCGATCTCGGTCGCGCTCAGCGGCGACGAGCACGCCGCGGCCGAGCTCGAGGCGCGCGCCGCCGGACTCGAGAAGGACGTCGACCGCGCGGTCGAGCGGCACAGCGCGGAGCTGAAGCGCCGCGCCGCCGCGCTGTGCCCGCGGCTGCGCACGCTCGCGCGGCTGGGCTCCGAGCTCGACGTGCGCCTCGACGGCGGCCGCCGGCTCGAGCTGATCCGCTTCGACGGCGCGCGCGCGGTCACCGACTGAGCGCGGCGGTCGGCGCCCGCTACGACGCGCCGGCGATCGCGTCCGGCGCCGCGGCCGGCGCCTTGCGCGCGCGCCACGCGGCCGCGCGCTCGGGCTTGTCCCAGGCCGTGTAGAGCTCGACGTACGCGTCGACGACCTCCTGCGTGCGCGGGTGCGCGAGGCCGTATTCCTTCTTCGCCGACAGCAGGCGCCAGGCGTGGTCGAGCGTGCGCTCGGCCTCGGCGTAGCGGCGCTCGCGCGTCAGCACCGTCGCGTAGTCCTTCATGATGATCGCGCGGAGCGGATTGTCGCCGTACACGGCCTCGGCGTTGACCACCGCGACGTGCCCGTGGCGCTCGGCCTCGGCGAGCTCGCCGGCGTCGCGCAGCAGCAGCGCGAGGTTCGATTCGGTCATGATCGTGGTCGCGTTGCGCGGCCCGAACAACCGGTTCGCGAGCGCCGCGGCGCGCTCGTAGTACGGCCGCGCCTCCTCGTTGCGGCCCTGCTGGCGGATCGCTCCGCCGAGATTCATCAGGAGCTGCATCGTCATCGGATGGTCGGCGCCGAACACGCGTTCGTAGATCGGCATCTGCGGCGCGAGCAGCTTCTCGGCCGCGGCGAAGTGGTGCTGCTCGAGCTCGAGCACGGCGAGGCCGTTGGTCGCGTCGAGCGTCTTCGAGTGCTCGTCGCCGTAGCGCGCGCGGCGGCGCTCGATCAGCGTCTCGTACAGCGGCCGCGCCTCGTCGAAGCGGGCGAGATCGACGTCGGTCAGCGCGAGCCCGTACATCGTCGCGAGCGTCTCCTCGTCGTCCTCGCCGAGCCGGCGGCGCTCGAGCTCGAGCACGCGCAGGTAGCGCGTGCGCGACGCGTCGAGCTCGCCGGCCGAGGCTTCGAGGTCGGCGAGGCGGCTCTCGATCGAGAGCCGGTCGCGGTCGTCCGGCGCGAGCGGCGCGACCAGCGCGAGCGCGGCGCGCCCGAGCGCGAGGCCGCGCTGCGCGTCGCCGCCGCGGCGGACCATGTCGGCGCTGCGCGTCGTCAGGTCCGCGCGCTGGCGCGCCGGCAGCGCCGCGGCCTCGGCCGCGACGAGCGCGGCGCCGTAGTGGCGCTCGGCGAGCGCGAACTCGCCGAGCGAAGCGTAGCTGTCGGCGATCGTGCGCTCGATCTCGGCGCGCACGGCCGGCTGTCCGCGCAGCTCGTGCTCGGCGCGATCGGCGGCGGCGTCGAGCACGCTGCGCATCAGCGCGCGGTCCATGCCTTTCGCGCGGTCCGGATCGATGCCGGCGAGGATGCCGCGGACGAACTCGGCGACCTGCGCCGCCTTCGCCGCCTCGACGCGCGCGACCGCGGCCGAGCGTCGCGCGTCGGCGAGGCCGGCCAGCGCGAGCGCGGTGCCGGCGACCAGCGCGAGCGCGATCAGCGCGGCCGCGGCGATGGCGAGCCGGTGGCGCGCGACGAACGTGCGCGCGAGGTAGAGCCGCGTCCACGGCAGCGCCGTGATCGGGCGCCGCTCGCGGAAGCGCTCGAGATCGTCGGCGAGCGCCGCGGCGGAGTCGTAGCGGCGCTCGCGGTCGGCGGCGAGCGCCTTGCGCAGCACCGCGCGCAGCTCCGCCGGCACGCCGCGCGCGGCGTCGAGCAGCGCGTCGCCGACGGCGCTGCTCGACGCGGCCGGCAGCTCGCTCGCGATCGCCGCGAGCAGCGTCGCGCGCGCGACCGGCACCGAATCGCGTACGCCGGAGGTCAGCCGCGTCGCGTCCGCGTCGGTCAGCACCTCGAACAGCATGACGCCGAGCGAGTAGACGTCGCTGCGCGTGTCGAGCCCGCGCGGCGCGCGCGCGCCCTGCTCGGGACTCATGTAGATCGCGGTGCCGGCGCCGTCGGCGGCGGCCGCGGCGGCGTTCGCGCCCGGCGCGTCGCCGCCGACCGCGATGCCGAAGTCGATGATCTTCGGCATCGCGACGCCGTCGACGTGCTCGACGAGCACGTTCGCCGGCTTCAGGTCGCGGTGGATGATGCCTTTCTGGTGCGCGTGCTGCACGCCGCGGCAGACGCGCACGAACAGCGCGAGCCGCGCGTCGAGGCCGAGGCGGTGGTCGCGGCAGTAGCGCGTGATCGGCACGCCGACGACGCGCTCCATCGCGAGATACGGCCGGCCGTCGGCGGTCGTGCCGGCGTCGTAGACCTGCGCGATGGCCGGATGCTGCATCTGCGCGAGCGCCTGCCGCTCGACGTCGAAGTACGCGCGCGCGACCGGGCCGGCGACCTGGCCGCGGATCAGCTTCAGCGCGACTTCGCGCCGCACCGGCTGCGTCTGCAGCGCGAGGTAGACGCTGCCCATGCCGCCCTCGCCGAGCACCTCGCGGATCACGTAGGCGCCGACGTGCGCGCCGGGCGCGAGCACCGCGTCCGCCGTCTCCGCCGCGTCCGCGCTCGGTTCGGCGAGGAACTCGGTCGCCCCATCGGAATCGCCGTGCTGCATGCGGCTCCACGCTCCCGGACCGCGCGGAACGCGGTGCCCGCGCATTGTAGCGGCAACCGCGCACGCGCCCGCGGCGCCGGCGCACGCGATCCCGTACACTGAACGCGCTCACGCGCGAACCCGCCGCATGAATTCCAGCCGCCGCGACTCCACCACGACCCAGCGCCGCACGATCCGGCCGGCGCACGACTACGGCGCCTCGAGCGCGGGCTCGGCGTGCGTCGTGATCCTGCAGGGCCAGCGGCTCGGACAGCGCGTCGACATCGGCGAGTCGCCGCTCGTCGTCGGCCGCGCGCCGGAATGCGACTTCCAGATCCTCGAGCGCAGCATCTCGCGCCGGCACGTGAAGATCTGGCGCGAGCCGTCGGGCTTCCGCATCAAGGACCTCGACTCGACGAACAAGACGCTGCTGAACGATCAGCCGATCATCGAGGCCGAGCTCAAGGACGGCGACCACATCACGATCGGCACCTGCGTGCTGAAGTTCATGGAGCGCAGCTCCGTCGAGGCGCGCTACCACGAGGAGATCTACCAGCTCGCGACGATGGACCCGCTGACCGGCCTGTACAACCGCCGGCAGTTCCTCGAGCTGCTCGAGCGCGAGCTCGCGCGCTCGGCGACGCACCGGCGCACGCTCGCGCTGCTGATCGTCGATCTCGATCACTTCAAATCGATCAACGACCGGTTCGGCCACCTCGCCGGCGACGTCGTGCTGAAGGAGGTCGCCGCCGCGCTCGGCGCGAGCGCGCACGAGGAGTTCATCCTCGCGCGCATCGGCGGCGAGGAGTTCGCGATCGTGCTGCCGGAGCACGACGCCGCGCAGGCGAGCGCGTACGCGCGGCAGCTCTGCGAGGCGATCGCCGCGCTCGAGATCAGCGAGCAGGCCGGCGCGCGCCGCGTGACGGTCAGCATCGGCGTCGCGCAGTGGCAGGCCGGCATGACGATCGTCGGCGAGCTGCTGCGCGCGGCCGACGCGCAGCTCTACCGCGCGAAGCAGAGCGGGCGCAACCGCGCGTGCTCCGAAGCGACCCCGTGAGCGCGCGGCGCCGCATGGGCGCCGCGCGCTCCTAGCCGGACGTCCGCGCGGGGCGTAGTCGCCGCGGGATCGCCGCGCGGTTTTTTTCGAATCATCCGCACCGCGCAGCGTGCGCGTTCCGCCGCCCGCGCCTGCGGCGCTCGCCGAGAGTCGCGCCTCACGGCGCAGTGCCGGCGCGCGGCGGCGTGATCGCGGCCGCGCGCTCCGGCTCGGCGCCGATCGCGTCGACTCCGGCGGATCGCGCGCGCATCGCCGCGCCAGCGTTGCACCGGCTCGGCGCAGGCGCGCGTGCCGTCCGCGCGCACGCTCCGTTCGCGCACGCTGCCGCCACGCGTGCCGTCGTCGCGGCCGCCGGCCTCGCGGCGCGCGCACCGCGACGCGCGCGGCTACTGCAACGTCACGCGATGGCGGTTGTCGTCGGGGACGCGGTCGATCAGCTTGTTGTACGGGTCGATGCCGGCCTCGTACGGCTCGCCGTCGACGGTCACGGTCAGCTCGCCGTCGCCGTCGGCGACGCGGCGCTTGTCGAGGTAGAGCACCTTCTCGTGCGCCTCCTTGCCGTCCGCCGCGCGCGCGAACACGCCGACGTCGACCGGCTGATCGAACGGCGCCGGCGTCTCGGTGCCGACGCCGTCGGCGTGCGCCTTCGACGCGTGCAGCTTCAGCGTCACGTCGTACTTGCCGTCCGCACGCTTCTTCGCGGTCGCGTCGACGACGCGGTCGTCGTAGACCGTGATCGTCTCGAACAGATCCTCGATCAGCGGCGACCATTGCGGGCCGGCCTCCTCGCGCAGGTCGGCGAGGAACTCGCGCGTGGTCGTGTACGGCGGCTGCTGGAACGCCTTCCCGCGGTCGTAGCGCGCGAGCGTGCGGTCGACGACGTCCTCGCCGAGGTAGTCCTTGAGCGCGTACATCGCGACCGAACCCTTGCGGTAGTGGATGTAGTCCTGGTTCTCGACGAGCGCGAGCGGCGTCTCCTCGACGACCTCGCCGCGCCGCCCGGACAAGTAGCGGTCGAGCTCGTACTTCAGGAACTTGCGCATCTGCGCGGCGCCGTACTCGCGCTCCTGGACCATCAGCGCCGAGTACTGCGCGAACGTCTCGTCGAGCATCGTCACGCCCTGCACGTACGCGCCGACGACCTGGTGCGCCCACCACTGGTGCGCGATCTCGTGCGCGGTCACGTAGAACACGTAGTCGATGTCGTCCGGATCGCGCAGGTCCGCGATGAAGCCGATCGACTCGGAGAACGGCACCGTGTTCGCGAAGCTCTGCGCGAAGCGCTCGTAGCCGGGGAACTCGAGGATGCGCAGCTGCCGGAACTGGTACGGCGCGTAGACCCGGCTGTAGTGCTCGAGCGATTTCTTCGCCGCGTCGAGCATGCGTCCGACGTTGTAGGCGTGCTGCGGATCGTAGTAGACCTCGAGCGCGACGTCGTTCCAGCGATCGCGCGCGACTGCATAGCGTGCCGACTGGAACGAGAAGAAGTCGAGGATCGGCTTGTCCATCTTGTAGTGGAAGTAGCGCCGCGCGCCGTGCTCGGGCGTGTTCGCGGTCCATTCCTTGTCGAGGTAGCCCGGCGCCAGCGCGATCTGATCCGGCACCGTCGATACCGTCGTCTCGAAGCTGACCCAGTCCGCGTCGCGACCGAGCAGGTTGAAGTGCCGCGCCGGCTCGTCGTCGATCTTCGGCACGCGCGGCAGCTGCGGCAGGCCGTACTTGCGGCGGTCGTTGCGGTCGACGAGCTGACCGCCCTCGTCGTAGCCGAAGTGCGGGAACATGAAATTGTTGACGAACGTACCGTTGTCGACGACGTGGGTGTCGTCCGGCGCGTTGCGGAAGCCGCGGCTGCGCAGGCGCAGCGTGAAGTCGAAGTCCATCGACGCGCCCGGTGCGAGCGGCGCGTCGAGGCGGTAGATCGTGTAGCCGTGCTCGCGGTCGTCGCTCGCGACCTGGTGCGGCGCGAACGTCGCGCTCAGCAGCTCGACCTCGACCGGCACGCGCACGTGCAGGTCGCGGATCGGCTCGGCGGTCTTGTTCTCGATCGCGTAATGCCCGCGCACGTCGACCGTGCGCTCGTGCGGATAGATGTCGACGTCGGCGCGCACGTCGGTGATCTTCGGTTGCGGCAGATCCTTGTACTGCCGGTAGCGCCGCTCGTAGTCGGCCTGACGCTGCTTGGCGACGTCGCCGGGCACGTAGCGGTTCAGCACGTTCGTGTTGTAGAAGATCCAGCCGCCGAGCACGGCGAAGCCGGCCAGCGCCGCGGCGAGCAGCGCGGCGGACGGCGCGTGCACGCGCCGAAGCGCGGTGCGCGTGCGCTCCGTCCAGCCGGTCGCCGTGCCGCGCACCCAGAACCAGGCGGCGACGACGAGCAGCGCGAGCGCGAGGCACGCCCAGTACGCGCGGAACCAGAGCTGCCCGGCGAGGAAGTGGCCGTAGCCGTTCATGTCCGAGTACGGCACGTCCGGCGCCGAGCCGTAGCTGTACAGGTGATGGTCGAAGTGCAGCTGCGACAGCGCGATGCGGCCGACGAAGTACAGCACCATCAGCAGGTAGCCGAGGAACTTGTTGTTCGCGACGACCTGCAGGAACAGCGCGAGCGCCGCGGTCAGCAGGAACCCGAGCGCGTTCAGAGCGAGGTTCGACAGGTACAGGCCCGGCTCCAGATGGTGATAGCCGCGGATCAGCTGGTAGACGACGCATTCGGCGACGCCGGCGAGCAGGAACGCGACGATCACGGCCGCGAGCGCGGTCAGCTTCGACAGCAGCGGAATCCAGTCCGGCAGCGGGAACGCGTCGACGACGTCGCCGATGCGGTGGCTGCGCTCGCGCCAGACCAGCTCGCCGGCGTAGAACGAGACGATGATGATCAGCAGCCAGTTGTAGCTGCCCGCCATCGCCTCGGTCATCAGGTGCGTGACCGGATAGACCTTCGTGCCGAAGATCTGGTTGGTGAAGGCGAGGTTGGCGCCGAGGTTCATCAGGCCGAACGCGATCATGACCAGGAACGCGACGCCGCCGACGACGCCGCGCGCGTCGAACCGCGCGAGCCTGGCCCACTGCGCGAAGCGCGCGGCCGTGTCCGTGCGCGGCGCGGCGTGCGGCAGCGCGAGCGCCGCCTGCGTCGGCGCCGGCGCTTCCTCGCGCGCGCCGGCCTTGCGCCGGCGGCGCAGGCGCAGGCGCAGGCCCTCGCGGTCGGGCCGGAACAGCGCGAACGCCGCGCCGATCATCGCGAGCGCGACGGCGAGCCACAGCGCGCGGTTCGCGAGCAGCACGCCGGTCGGCGCCGGCACGCGCGCGTTGCGCTCCGCGGCGGACCAGTAGCGCGTCGCGAGGTCCATCGCGCCGAGGCCGAACGGGTCGATCAGCGCGCCGAGCGTGAGGTGCTCGAGGTTGCCGGCGGTCGCCAGCGCGATCTGCCACAGCACGAAGAACGCGATGACGCCGATGTAGGTCATCAGCATCGAGCGCGTCAGCGTCGCGAGCAGGAACAGCAGCGCGGACACGAAGAACAGATCCGGCAGCACGAACACGCCGAACGCGTGCAGGTACGTCGAGAGCCGCGTCGGCCCGAGCCGCTCCGGGTCGACCCACGGCATCAGCACGCCGACGGCGAGTCCGAGCGCGACGACCGCGAGCACGCCGACCGCGGCGAGATAGCCCGCGACGAAGCGGCCGCCGAGGTACGCGCCGCGCGGCACCGGCGTCGCGAAGAACAGCTCCGCGGTGCCGGCGTCGAAGTCGCGCAGCGCCGCGCCGGCGACGAACACGGTGATCAGGAACAGGCCGAGCACCGTGAAGAACACGAGCATCTGCTCGACGACGATCGGCGCGTTGCGGTGCACGTTGCCGATGCCGCCGCCGATCTGCACGGTGTCGGACCCGGCCGCGGTGAACGCGACCGCGCCGAACGCGAGCGCGATCATCCAGAACAACGGGCTCCTGAGCTGCTGGCGCAGCTCGAAGCGCAGGATCTCGAGGAACATGGCTTCTCCCGTGCGCTCGTCCCTGGTCGCGCGCGTCGCGGCCGGTCCTGGCCGCACATTTTGGATTTTTTCAGGCCGCGCGTGCGGCGTGGCGGCGCAGCTCGCCGAAGTAGACGTCCTCGAGGTCCGGCGCGACCGTCTCGAAGCCGTCGTCCGGCCGCGCGTCGGCGAGCACGTGCACGATCGTGCGGCCGCCGACGAGGCGCGTCGACAGCACGGTCGTGCGCGAACGGTACTGGTCGAGCTCGGCCTTCGCGACCTCGCGGCGCCAGACGCGGCCGTCGAGCGCGCGGATCGTCTCGTTCGGCTCGCCGGCGAGCAGCACCTGGCCCTGCGCGATGATCGCCATGCGCGGGCAGAGGTCGGTCACGTCCTCGACGATGTGCGTCGACAGGATCACGACGATCGTCTCGCCGATCTCGGCGAGCAGGTTGAGGAAGCGGTTGCGCTCCTCCGGGTCGAGCCCCGCGGTCGGCTCGTCGGCGATGATCAGCTTCGGCTCGCCGAGCAGCGCCTGCGCGATGCCGAAACGCTGGCGCATGCCGCCGGAGAACGTGCCGAGCTTGCGCTTGCGCACGTCCCAGAGGTTGACCTGGCGCAGCAGCGCCTCGACGACGTCCTTGCGCTCGCCGCGCGCGGTCAGCCCCTTCAGCACCGCGAAATGGTCGAGCATCGTCTCGGCGCCGACCTTCGGATACACGCCGAACTCCTGCGGCAGGTAGCCGAGCAGCCGCCGCGTCGCCGGCTTGTCGGCGAGCAGGTCCAGGCCGTCCAAGCGGATCGAGCCGGCATCCGGGTCCTGCAGCGTCGCGATCGTGCGCATCAGCGTCGACTTGCCGGCGCCGTTCGGCCCGAGCAGGCCGAACATGCCGGTCGGCACGTCGAGCGAGACGTCGCGCAGCGCGCGCACGCCGTTCGCGTAGGTCTTCGACAGATCGCGGATCGCGAGCACGGGGCGCCTCCGGCAGCTGGAACCCGCACGCTAGCATCGAACGCCCCCGCGCGCGCATCGGCCGCAAGTCACGCCGCGTGCGCGGCGTCGACGCGCCGGTCGTGTCCGGCCGTGCGGCGCGTTGCGTTATCCTCGGCATCCCCTCGCGCGCCGTGCGCGCGCGCATCCGTTTCGAGGAAGTCCATGAGTGCGATCACCGAAGCCAAGGTGCCGGACATCGGCGACTACACGAACGTCCCGGTCATCGAGGTGCTCGTCAAGCCCGGCGATGCGGTCACGCGCGACCAGGGCCTCGTCACGCTCGAATCCGACAAGGCGACGATGGAGGTGCCGTCGCCGCTCGACGGCGTCGTCAAGGAGGTCAAGGTCAAGGTCGGCGACGAGGTGTCCGAAGGCCGCGTCGTCGCGCTGATCGAGGCCGCCGCGGCCGCGGCCGAGCCCGCGGCGAACGCCGCGGCCGCGCCGCCGGCGTCCGCCGCGCCGGCACCGCCCGCCGCGCCGGCGGCGCCGCCGCGCGCGGAATCGTCGTCGTCCGCCGCTCCGGCGGCTCCGGCGCGCGCGGCCGACGCGGCGCCCGCACGGCCGGACGCCGATGCGGACGCCGCCGGCCCACGCACGCCGCCGGTGCCGTTCGACGCGAGCACGGTCATGCCGGAGAAAGTGCCGTACGCGAGCCCGGCCGTGCGCCTGTTCGCGCGCGAGCTCGGCGTCGACCTCGCCGACGTCAAGGGCAGCGACCGCAAGGGCCGCATCTCGAAGCAGGACGTGCAGAACTTCGTCAAGGCCGCGCTCGCGGCCGGCACCGCACCGCGCGTGGGCGGCGCCGCGCCGGCCGGCGGCCTCAGCCTGCTGCCGTGGCCGAGCGTCGACTTCGCGAAGTTCGGCGAGATCGAGACCAAGCCGCTGTCGCGGATCAAGAAGATCTCCGGCGCGAACCTCGCGCGCAACTGGGCGATGATCCCGCACGTCACGCAGCACGACGACGCCGACGTGACCGAGCTCGAGGCGCTGCGCGTCGCGCTGAACCAGGAGAACGAGAAGGCCGGCGTCAAGCTCACGATGCTCGCGTTCCTGATCAAGGCCGTCGTCGCTGCGCTGAAGAAGTATCCGGACTTCAACGCGTCGCTCGACGCGGCCGGCGAGAACCTGACGCTGAAGAAGTACTACCACGTCGGCTTCGCCGCGGACACGCCGAACGGCCTCGTCGTGCCGGTGATCCGCGACGCCGACCGCAAGGGCGTGATCGAGATCGCGCAGGAGACCGCCGCGCTCGCGAAGAAGGCGCGCGACGGCAAGCTCGGCCCGGCCGAGATGCAGGGCGGCTGCTTCTCGATCTCGAGCCTCGGCGGCATCGGCGGCACCGCGTTCACGCCGATCGTCAACGCGCCCGAAGTCGCGATCCTCGGCGTGTCGAAGTCCGCGATCAAGCCGGTCTGGGACGGCCGGGAGTTCCGGCCGCGCCTGATGCTGCCGCTCAGCCTCAGCTACGACCACCGCGTCATCGACGGCGCCGCGGCCGCGCGGTTCACGGCGTATCTCGCGCAGGTGCTCGCGGACATGCGGCGCGTGCTGCTCTGAAGCTCGCCGGAGTCGGTGCCGTGCAGAAGGTCAATCTCGCGGAAAAGCTCGCGTGCTTCTCCGAGTACTGGAGTCCGCGCATCGTCGGCGAGCTGAACGGCCAGCACATCAAGCTCGTCAAATTGAAGGGCGAGTTCGTCTGGCATCGTCACGACGACGAGGACGAGCTGTTCCTCGTCGTCAAGGGATCGCTGCGCATGCGCCTGCGCGATCGCGACGTCGCGATCGAAGAAGGCGAGTTCTTCATCGTGCCGCGCGGCGTCGAGCACCAGCCGGTCGCGGAGCAGGAAACCCACGTGCTGCTGTTCGAGCCGGCGAACACGCTGAATACCGGCAACGTGCGCGACGAGCGCACGGTCGAAGATCCGCAACGCCTCTAATCCAGGACGGCATCATGGCGACGATCGAAATCAAGGTCCCCGACATCGGCAACTATCGCGACGTGCCGGTCATCGAAATACTGGTCGAGGTCGGCGATGAGGTCGCGAAGGATCAGGGCCTCGTCACGCTCGAATCGGACAAGGCGACGATGGAGGTGCCGTCGAGCGCGGCCGGCGTCGTCAAGGAGATCCGCGTCAAGGTCGACGACAGCGTGTCCGAAGGCACGGTCGTCGCGATCATCGAGACCGCGGCCGGCGAAGGCAGCGACGCGCGAAACGGCGACGCCGCCGCGCCTGCGCGCGCGCCGGCGCCGAAGCAGGCCGGCGACCGCGCCGCGCACGAACGCGACGCGTCCGCGGCGCCGCCCTCCGGCAGCGCGCCCGCGCCGACCGGCGCGGCACAATCCGCGTCGCCGCAGGCTGCCGCCGAAACCGGGCGCAAGGCCGATTTCGAGTGCGACGTCGCCGTGCTCGGCAGCGGCCCCGGCGGCTACACGGCCGCGTTCCGCGCCGCCGACCTCGGCCGGCGCACCGTGCTGATCGAACGCTACGCGACGCTCGGCGGCGTCTGCCTCAACGTCGGCTGCATCCCGTCGAAGGCGCTGCTGCACGCGGCGCGCGTCGTCGACGAGGCCGCGCACGCGGACGAGCTCGGCATCACATTCGGCGCGCCGAAGATCGACCTCGACCGCTTGCGCGCGTACGAGAACAAGGTCGTCGCGCAGATGGTCAAGGGCCTCGCCGGCATGGCGAAGCAGCGCAAGGTTGAGGTCGTGCAGGGCAGCGGCCGCTTCGTCTCGCCGCACGAGATCGAGGTCGAGACCGCCGCCGGCACGAAGCTCGTGCGCTTCGCGAACGCGATCGTCGCGGCCGGCTCGCGCGCGGTGAAGCCGCCGGACTTTCCGTGGCACGACCCGCGCATGATGGATTCGACCGACGCGCTCGCGCTCGCCGACGTGCCGCGCCGGCTGCTCGTCGTCGGCGGCGGCATCATCGGCCTCGAGATGGCCTCGGTGTACGCCGCGCTCGGCAGCGCGGTCACCGTCGTCGAGCTGATGGACCAGCTGATGCCGGGCGCCGACGCGGACCTCGTGCGTCCGTTGCAGCAGCGCCTCGCCAAGCGCTGCGCCGGCATCCACCTGAAGGTCAAGGTCGCGAAGATCGAGGCGCAGCAGGACGGCCTGAAGGCGACGTTCGAAGGCGAGAACGCGCCCGCGCCGCAGCTCTACGACCGCGTGCTCGTCGCGATCGGCCGCGCGCCGAACGGAGCGCGGGTCGGCGCCGACCAGGCCGGCGTCACCGTGACCGAGCGCGGCTTCATCCCGGTCGACCGCCAGATGCGCACGAACGTGCCGCACGTGTTCGCGATCGGCGACCTCGTCGGTCAGCCGATGCTCGCGCACAAGGCCAGGCACGAAGGCAAGGTCGCCGCCGAGGTCGCGGCCGGCGAGAAGAGCGAGTTCGTCGCGCGCGTGATTCCGTCGGTCGCGTACACCGACCCGGAGATCGCCTGGGTCGGCCTGACCGAGACCGAGGCGAAGAAACAGGGCATCACGCTCGGCGTCGGCAAGTTCCCGCACGCCGCGTCCGGCCGCGCGGTCGGCATCGGCCGCACCGAAGGCTTCACGAAGCTGCTGTTCGATCCGGCCAGCGGGCGCATCGTCGGCGCCGGCATCGTCGCGCCGAACGCCGGCGAGCTGATCGCCGAGCTCGCGCTCGCGATCGAGATGGGCTGCGAGGCCGCCGACATCGCGCTGACCGTGCATCCGCACCCGACGCTCAGCGAATCGGTCGGCATGGCCGCCGAGGTCTACGAAGGCACGATCACGGACCTGTACCTGCCGAAGAAGAAGTGAACCGCATGCCGCGCGGGCGAGCAGGCCGCTTCCGACGCGTCGCGGCCGATCCGACCGCCGCGACCACGAGCGCGCGCGTTCATTTCTTCTTCGGCAGATACAGGTCGGTGATCGTGCCTTCGTAGACCTCGGCCGCCATGCCGACCGATTCGCTGAGCGTCGGGTGCGGATGCACGGTCAACGCGATG
>DASWOS010000279.1:0-9303 GCA_036398645.1 Dokdonella sp.
CGCCGCCACCGCCGCCGAAGCCGCCGAGACCGCCGACACCGATCGTGCCGGATGCGCCGCCGCCGCCGCCGAAGCCACCGGTGCTCGCCGAGTCGCCGCCGCTCGCCGCGCCGGAGTAGCCGCCGCCGCCGGACGCCGACCCGCTCGCGCCGCCGCCGCCACCGCCGCCGTTCGCGCCGCCGCTGCCGGCCGGCGAGCCGTAGCCGTCACCGGCGGGCACCGACAGCCCGACCAGCACGATCGCGTTCGCGTCGCCGTCGCCGCCCGTCGTGCCGCCGCTGCCGGTGAAGCCGCCGCCGCCGGCGTTGCCGAAGCCGAACAGGCCGCCGCCGCCGGCATTGCCCGAGCCGTACAGCCCGCCGCCGCCGCCGCTGGTGCTGCCGGAACCGCCGAGCCCGCCGCCGCCGCCTCCGGATCCGCCGGAGCCGCCGTACGCGGCGTTCGCGTCGAAATAGACGCCGTCGAGCACGACGTCGGCATTGGAGTTGACGAACAGCGCGCCGCCGGCGCCGAGGCCGCCGCCGGCGCCGCTGCCGCCGCGCGCAATGCCGTCGCGCAGCAGCAGATTGCGCAGCGTGACCGCGAGGCGGCCGGCGAGCGGCGTGCCGTCGTGAGGAATGCAGTCGTACGGCGGCGCGCAGCTCGGGTCGGCCGAGTACGCGGCGAACCGCGCGACCGTGTCCGCGTCGACGCCGACGAAGAAGATCCGACGCCCGCCGGCCGGGTTTTCGTTGCCGGTGATCGCGTGGCCGCCGCCGTCGATCACGACATGGTTGAAGATCGGCGGCAGCAGTCCGTTCGAGGTGATCGCGTCGCCGCCGCCGATGCCGGTCAGCGCGATGTCCGCGGTCAGCGTGATCGTGTGCGGCGCCGCCGCGCTCGCCGGGAGCGCGTTCACGGCTTCGATCGCGGCGACGAGGCTCGCATAGTCGCCGGCCGTGTAGTCGGCGGCCGATGCGGCGCCGCAGGCGAGCAGCGCGGCACAGAACAGGGTCGGACGCGCAGCGACGAGCGCGGTGCGGCCGGGCAGGGAACGGATCATCGAACGATTCTCCAGGAATGGGCGGCGCCGTGCGCCGGCTCCGGTTGCGTCGGAGCATAGCAGCGCGCTTTCGGGCGCGGATGATGAGTTCTTCGCTTGAGCGAAACTCATCAACGCAGCGCCGGACCGCCTCAATCGCCGTGCGTCGGCCGCGTCTTCAGCGCGGCTTGCCAGCCGAGTTGGAAGCGCGAGCGTGCGTCGAGGCTCGTCATCAGCTCGGCGATGCGGCGGCCGAGCGTCGCCGCGGAAATGCCGAGCTCGTGCGCGATCGCCTTGTCGCTGAGGCCCGCGGCGAGCAGCGGGATCATGCGCTCGGCGGCCGGCGCGGCGCGTGCGCCGTCGCCGTGGTTCAGCGTGCCCGAGCGCGTCAGCGCGATCGGCGTCGCGCGCCGCCAGAGGATCTCGAACAGCGAGTACAGCGCGTCGAGCAGCGCGGAGGAGCGCAGCAGCAGCGACGGTCCGTCGCTGCGCTCGACGCTGAGCGCGATCAGGCCGACGCGGCGGTCGATGATGATCATCTTGAACGGCAGGTGCGGGAACACGCGGATCTCCTCGCCGGCTTCGACGTCGAGACGGATCCGATTCAGCGCACCGGGCACCTCGAGGAACTCCGCGTCGGCGATCGCGCGGCTGCGCACGCCCTTCGCGCGCGCCTGCTCCTGCAACGGGTCGGCGCGCTCGATCGAATTGAACATGACCGGTGGGCGCTGCAGGCAGACGATCTCGTGCGCGGCGGTCTGCACCAGGTGCGCGAACGTCTGCGCGAGCGCCGTGCGGTTCGTGATCAGCTCGACGATCTGCTCCTGCTCGTCGCCGTCCGCGGCCGGTGGCTGGCCGAAGCGCGGGATCGCCTGGCGCACGCGCTCGAGGCGTTCCTGGCGCGTGCGCACCAATGCGTCGATCGCGATGTCCGGCGACGCCGCGATGTAGCGCCGCGGGCGCTCCGGCGAGTGCGTGGCGAGCCCCTTCGCCTCGAGCGATTCGAGCAGGCGCTGCGCGCGGCGCGGCGTCGTCTCCAGCACGTGCGCGACGTCCTCGGCGCTGGTGCGGCGCTGTCCGAGCAGCATGCGGTAGACGCGCTCCTCGGTCGCGTCGACGCCGATCGCGGCGAGCAGGCCGGCATCGTCGTCGGGCGCGGCGGACGCGGCGGGCGCGGCGGGCGCCGCGGCCGCGCGGCGCACGAGGCGGTTCGAGCCGGAACGGGCACGGGAGGGCGGCGGGCGCTGCATGGGCGCGATGATAATCGCCGCGCGGCCGCGCGTGCGGCACCTGCCGCGCGCACGCCCCGCGCGCGACGCGGCGCGCGCGCGAATACACGTGGCGTCGCGCGCGCTCGGCTATGATGGCGCGAGCCACGACGGGAGAATCCGATGTCCCTGCGTTCGTTCGCGGCGCTCGCCGCCGCACTGTTCGCGTTGCCGCTGCACGCCGCGATGGTCTCGCGCCCGGTCGACTACGAGGTCGGCGGCAAGAAGATGCAGAGCGTGCTCGTCTACGACGACGCGGTAAAGACGCCGCGGCCCGGCCTCGTCATGACGCCGGACTGGCTCGGCATGAACCCGGACCAGATCGCGCTCGCCGAGCGCATCGCCGGCACGGACTACGTGATCCTCGTCGCCGACGTCTACGGCGTCGACGTGCGGCCGAAGAACCCGCAGGAGGCCGGTGCCGCGGCGAAGGCGATGTACGAGCATCGCGGCGACCTGCGCGCACGCATCAACGCCGCGCTCGCGCAGCTGAAGGCGCAGGCCGGCACGGCGCCGCTCGACGGCCGCCACTGGGGCGCGATCGGCTTCTGCTTCGGCGGCGCGACGACGCTCGATCTCGCGCGGAGCGGCGCCGACGTGCAGGGCGTCGTCTCGTTCCACGGTAACCTCGCCGGCGACCCGTCGTTCAAGGACCGCATCAAGGCGAAGGTGCTCGTGCTGCACGGCGCCGACGACACGTTCGAGCCGCCCGAGCAGATCGCCGCGTTCCAGCAGGAGATGCGCGACGCGAAGGCCGACTGGCAGTTCCTGAGCTTCGGCGGCGCGGTGCACTGCTTCGCGATCCCGACCGCGCACGGCGAAGTGCCGGGCTGCAAGTACGACGCGCTGGTCGCGAAGCGCGCGTTCGCGCAGATGCATCGGTTCTTCGACGAGGCGTTCGCGGCCGGGTAGCGCCGCCTGCGGCGCGGTTGATCGGCGGCCGGCGACGCGCGGCGCGGCCGACGCGTGCGTGGCGCGTCCACACCGGCCGTGGCGGCGGTCGCTGCGCTGCCGGCGCCGGTGCGCGGTCCTCAAGTCCTCGCCGCGGCGACGCTGCGTGCGGCGCAATCGCGCTCGCGCCGGCCGCGCGCGGGTGGTTCCGCGTCAACGCGAGCGGTCGATCGCGTAGTCGGCGAGCACGGCGAGCGCGTCGCGCGCGTGCGACGGCGGCAGCGCGCCGAGCGCTTCGCGCGCCGCGCGCGCGTACGCGCGCGCGCGCTCGCGCGACGCGTCGATCGCGCCGGTCGAGCGGATCGCGGCGAGCACCTCGTCGAGCGCGTCGAGCCCGCCGGACTCGATCGCGCGCCGCAGCGACGCGGCCTGCGCGGCGTCGCTGCGCGCGATCGCGAGGATCAGCGGCAGCGTCGGCTTGCCCTCGGCGAGGTCGTCGCCGACGTTCTTGCCGAGCGTGTCCGCGTCGGACACGTAGTCGAGCACGTCGTCGGCGATCTGGAACGCGAAGCCGAGATCGAGCCCGTAGCGCGCGAGCGTGGCCTCCTGCTCGGCCGGCAGCCCGGCGAGCACCGCGCCGAGCCGCGTCGCCGCGGCGAACAGCACCGCGGTCTTGCGCTCGATGACGTCGAGGTAGTCGCGCTCGCTCGTGTTCGGGTTGCCGACGTTCAGCAGCTGCAGCACCTCGCCCTCGGCGATCCGGTTCGTCGCGTCGGCGAGGATGCGCATGACGCGCATGCTGTCGAGCTCGACCATCATCTGGAACGAGCGCGAGTAGAGGAAGTCGCCGACCAGCACGCTCGCCGCGTTGCCCCAGACCGCGTTCGCGGTGCGGCGCCCGCGACGCAGCTCCGATTCGTCGACGACGTCGTCGTGCAGCAGCGTCGAGGTGTGGATGAACTCGATCAGCGCGGCGAGCGGCACGTGGTCGCCGCCGCCGTAACCGGCCGCGCGCGCGGCGACCAGATGCAGCATCGGCCGCAGCCGCTTGCCGCCGCCGCCGACGATGTGCTCGGCGACCTGATTGATCAGCACGACGTCGGAGGCGAGGCGCGCGCGGATCAGCGCGTCGACGGCGGCCATGTCGGCGGCGGCGAACGCCTGCACGTCGGCGAAGCGCTCGATGCGCGCCGCGGCCGGCTGAAGAGGAGCGGTGGAGACCAAGGGACGTCGTTCCGTGTCGGGCATCCCAGTATAGCGGTCCGCACCGGCGGCCCGGACCCGTCGGCCGCGTCCTGCGGCGCCGCGCGGCGGCCGGCGCGTGCCGACGCGCGGGTGCGGCGAATGCTTACGCGAGGCGGCGTCCGCCGCGCCTGCGGCACGGCCGTGCGCGTTGTATCCTGCGCGCATCGCTGAAGCTCACGGCAGAGGAATTCGACATGGCACGCGGCGTCAACAAGGTCATTCTGGTCGGCAATCTCGGCGCGGACCCGGAGACGCGCTACACCGCGAACGGCGGCGCGATCACGAACATCCGCCTCGCGACGAGCGAGAGCTGGCGCGACAAGCAGACCGGCGAGAACCAGGAGCGCACCGAATGGCACCGCGTCGTGCTGTTCGGCAAGCTCGGCGAGATCGCCGGCGAGTACCTGAAGAAGGGCCGCCAGGTCTACATCGAAGGCTCGCTGCGCACGAGCAAGTACACCGACAAGGAAGGCGTCGAGCGCTACACGACCGACATCGTCGCGAACGAGATGCAGATGCTCGGCGGCCCGGGCGGCGGCGGTGGCGGCGGCGCCGAGGGCGGCTACTCCGGCGGCGGCTACGGGCGCGAGCGCGGCGGCGGCGAGCGTTCCGAGCGTCCGGCGGCGCCGCGCGCGTCGCAGCCGGCGCAGCGCCCGGCACCCGCGCCGGCGGACAGCTTCGAGGACGACGACATCCCGTTCTGAACGGACGGCGCAGCGGTCGGCGCCGCACGTGCTGCGCACGCACGGCCGACCGCCACGTCGGCGCGTCGGGAGCGTCCGCGCGCCGGACAGCGGCTGGGCCGGCACCGGTTTCATTCGATCCTCTCCTCGAGCAGTGCCGGCCGGCCGCCGGTCCGGAATGGGCGATCGTCCCGATGCGCCCGTCCGCTGTTCGAGGCAAGGCGCACCGGATGCCTAAGCGTTCACGTGCCCCCGTTCGGCGGTGCTCGATGCGCTGCCGGCGAGAAGAAGCCGGGCGATCGGATCGTCGCGGTCGGCGCCACGCGCCCGCCCCGACGGGCCGCGCCGAGCGCGACTCGAATGTCTGCACACGATCGCGTCACGATCCGGTCGAGTTCGGCGCCGACCTCGCGCGCGCGCCGCGCCGTCGATGGCGCCGGAGGCGTCGAGGAACGAAGCACCGAACCCATCGGCGATCCGAACGATGCATCGCGATGTCCGTCGACGCAGAAATCGCACGGCCGCGGCGCTGAGCCCTTCGGCAGGGACCGAACGACGCGTCGGCGCTGCGATCGATGCTCGTGGAAGCGGAGCCGGCGCATCGGCGTGCACGCGAGATTGGCGGATTACCGACACGACACAAACCCGACATCAATCCGTAGACGTAGCCTGTGCGGCCTCGACATAGTCTCGCATCGACGGCGCGCTCGGCATTGCGAGCGGCGTCCCAGGGGGCGTCATCCGAGTGGGGGAATCTGCGCAATGATCGGCTTCGAAGAATTCTGCTGACGGCGCTCGCCGCGGCGACGGTGGGCATGGCTGCGGCAGCACGTCGGCGGCTCCCGGGCAGCGCGAGGCGGCGCCGAGCCGGTCGATCGTCGCGAGCGCTCGTCCAGGCGGTGTCGGCGCTCCGCACGTCGACATTGCGGCGAGCATCGATGGAACCGCCGTTCGAGGCGGTACGTCGGGCTCGACGCTGTCGATCGGCAACAGCGGCGCGGGCGACCTGACCCGGACGATCGGTGAAGCCGGTTCGCCCGGCAGCGCGCCGGCGGCGAGCTTCCTCGACGACGTGCGCGACGCGCGCCGTTCCGGCACGGTCGCGACCGAAGTTCTCGGCAAGAGCCCGGCCGGGGCCGCGCAGGCCCGAGGCGCGAACGTCGTGCTCGGCGCCGAATCGCTCGCGCAGATGGAGGACAACACGCCGACGTCGCTGTCGGACATGTCCTGCGGCGGTCGGTTCGGCAGTACGTCGCCGGCCAGCTATTGCGGCGCTTCTATCCGTCGGAGCACGGCTGCCCGAGCTCGATCCGCATCACGAGCGTCACGGTCGCGATGGAACGCGGTCCGTCCATCACCGCGACGGGCAACGTGTACTCGATTCCGCACTCGACGCCGGACGACACCATTCCGACCGCCGCGCTGACGTTGATCGGCAGCGGCAGCGGCAACGGAACGGTCGGCGGCACGCTGACGACGACGATCCCGGTGACGACGGTGCTCTCCGATGCGGTGACGAACGACGTGGTCGTCGAATACCACATGGGCGGGTGCGTCGACGCAATGGTACCCGGGCGCGAACGCATCGCCCGAAACGCACCTGTCGTTCATCAGCGCGGCGGACTGCAACATCGACGAACCGGCGATGATGCCGCCGCCGGCGCGCTGGATTCGCACAACATCATCGTGGTCCATCGACGACGGCAGTCCGTCCCCGGCCACGTGCGCCGACGTGAGCGATCTTCCGTGGGCGAGCGTGAGCCCCGCGAGCGGCACGCTCGTTCCTGCCGATGCGCGCGACGTCACGGTGACGTTCGACGCGAGCGGCCTCGCACGCGGGACGTACCCGGGGCTGTCGTGCGTCAGCAGCAACGATCCGGCGACGCCGATGGTCGAAGTGCCCGTCAGCATGAGGGTCGCCGGCGGCGGCACCGAGCCGGTCGCCGAGGTGCGGCCGGCATCGGGCTTCGTCTTCTCGGTCGAGCAAGGGACGCGCGACACGGCGACGATGACGATCGAGAACGTCGGCGCGGGCACGCTGACGTTCAGCGCGGCCGATTCGGCGCCTTCGGGCGGGTGCAGCAGCCCCGGCGGCACGAAGTGGCTCATGGCGGCGCCGACCTCGGGATCGCTGGGCGGCGGGATCGTCGAGGACGTCGCGGTCGACGTCGATGCGACCGGCCTCGACGCCGGGGTCTACACGGGTGACCTCTGCGTGTCGACGAACGACGCCTCGCACGCGTTGATCCCGCTTCCGGTCAAGTTGATCGTCACGCCGCCGCACTTCGACAACGGCATCATCACCTCCGGTGCGCTCGACCACGCCGTGCTCGAGACGGGCGCGAGCACGGCGCTCAACATCGTCACGAGCGAGTTCGGCGACGGAGTCGACACGCGCGACGGCATCTGGGACTTCAATTTCGTCGCCCGCGACGGCGGCTTCGCGCTGCGCGAGATCGGCGGCGGCGCGGGACAGTATCTGCTCGATGCGAACGGCAAGGCGCCGTTGCTGCATCCGGGCGACACGATCGGCGCCGACGGCACGTTCACGAGCGGCCTGGGCGGGCCGGTCGATCTGGCCGCCGAGTGGCTGGACGGAGCGGACGGCCATCTCGGGGTCATGTTCCCGTGCGACGGCCGCCTGCCGAACTCCATCGCGGGGCCGTGCTACGGATCGACGCGGTCGGAGCGGTGGGCAGGTCGTCCGGGAGCGCGAGCTGCGCCGCACGTGTCACGAGGCGGCGGAACGACGCGCCGCGGGGCCCCAACGAAAAAGGCCTGCATCGCTGCAGGCCCTTCGTTTCAATGGCGCCCGAAGTTGGACTCGAACCAACGACCCCCTGATTAACAGTCAAGTGCTCTAACCAGCTGAGCTATTCGGGCGAGCCGCGTATTGTCGTGGGCGTCGCCGTGGTCGTCAAGACGACGCATCGGCGGCGCGCAGGCACGCGGCGGACGCGCCGGCGACCGGCGTGCCGACGCGCACGCGGCCGGCCTGGTTGACGACGAGCGTGCTCGCATCGGCGGCGCCCGCGGCGCGATCGCAGACGGTCAGGGTCAGGTTCGTGCCGGCGGCGCTGCCGTCGTCGCGGTAGTCGACGAACGGGCGTCCGCTCGTGCCGACGACGGCGACGCCTTCCGGCTGAGCCTGCTCGGCCGCGATCAGCGGCTCGTCGGCCGAGCGGTGGCCGTCGCGGTCGAGGTCGGCGAATGCGATCCAGCCGTGCTGCCATTGCGTCGCGCCGCTGCAGTCGATTCGGTCGCCGCTCGGGCAGACGAGGACGTGCACGCGACGCGTGACCGCGGCGGTGCGCGCTTCGGCGAGCGTGGTCAACAGCCGTTCGCGCGCGGTCTGGCCGTGCGTGCGGCCGAGCAGGCGGCCGTAGCCGGGCGCCGCGAGCGCGAGCAGGACGGCGAGGATCGCGACGATCATCAGCAGCTCGACGAGCGTGAACCCGAGCCGTGCGGGACGAGCGGACATCGTTGGGCCTCCGTCGGGACGAGGCAGGCATGCTAGGGATCGAAGCCTTGTGCGGACGATGGCGGCACGCCATGTAGCGGTGTAGGAAATTTCAGGGCGCGCGTGCGCGAACGGCGCGGCCGGCGCTCGCCGCGCCGGCGGCGGCGCGCCTCTATAATCGATCGAGAGAGCTCCGATGACCGACCGCTTCCAACTCGTGGCGCCGTTTCGGCCGTCCGGCGACCAGCCCGGCGCGATCGCGCGCCTGATCGACGGCTTCGAGGCCGGCCTCGCGCAGCAGACGCTGCTCGGCGTGACCGGCTCCGGCAAGACGTTCACGATCGCGAACGTCATCGATCGCATCCAGAAGCCGACGCTCGTGATGGCGCCGAACAAGACGCTCGCGGCGCAGCTCTACGGCGAGTTCAAGGAGTTCTTTCCGCACAACTCGGTCGAGTACTTCGTCAGCTACTACGACTACTATCAGCCGGAAGCCTACGTGCCGTCGAGCGACACGTACATCGAGAAGGACGCCTCGATCAACGACCACATCGAGCAGATGCGCCTCGCCGCGACGAAGGCGCTGCTGTCGCGGCGCGACGCGCTGATCGTCGCGACCGTGTCGGCGATCTACGGCCTCGGCGATCCCGAGGACTACCTGCAGATGCGGCTGATCCTCGCGCGCGGCGAGCACACCGACCAGCGCAAGCTGATCCGCCACCTGACCGAGCTGCA
>DASWOS010000280.1:0-4515 GCA_036398645.1 Dokdonella sp.
TGTCGCGCAAGAAGGTCGACGAAACGGCGGCCGCGCTTGCCGGCGACGGCCTCGTTGCGCTGCCGTATCACGCCGGCATGGAGAACGCTGCGCGCAGCGCGAACCAGCAGCGCTTCCTGCGCGAGGACGGCGTGATCATGGTCGCGACGATCGCGTTCGGCATGGGCATCGACAAGACGGATGTGCGCTTCGTCGCGCATCTGGATCTGCCGCGCAGCCTGGAAGGCTACTATCAGGAAACCGGCCGCGCCGGGCGCGACGGCCTGCCTGCCGAGGCGTGGATGATCTTTGGGCTGGCCGACGTCGTCACGGTCAGCCAGATGATCGCGCAGTCCGACGCCGGCGACGAGCGCAAGCGCATCGAGCGGCAGAAGCTCGAGGCCGTGCTCGGCTACGCCGAAGCGCTGCACTGCCGGCGCCAGCTGCTGCTCGCCGCGTTCGGCGAGACGATGAGCCGGCCGTGCGGCAACTGCGACAACTGCCTCGCGCCGCCGCGCACCTGGGACGCGACACTGGCCGCGCAGAAGGCGCTGTCGTGCGTCTACCGCAGCGGCCAGCGCTACGGCGCCGGGCATCTGATCGATATCCTGCGCGGCGAAGCCGGTGAGCGCGTGCGCGCGCTCGGTCACGACCGCCTGTCGACGTTCGGCGTCGGCCGCGAATACGACGAGCGGCAATGGCGCTCGGTGTTCCGTCAGCTGCTCGCCGCCGGCCTGCTCGAAGCCGACCAGGAGGGTTACGGCACGCTGCGGCTGACCGAAGCGAGCCGCGCGGTGCTGAAGGGCGAGCGCGCCGTGCACCTGCGCGAGGATGCATTGCCGCCGCGCCGCGGCCGCGGCCGCGGCAGGAGCGCCGACGCGGCCGCCGGCGGCGCGCTCGCGATCGAGCCGCACGAGCGCGAGCTCTGGGATGCGCTGCGCGCGCTGCGTGCGCGCCTCGCGCGCGAGCACGGCGTGCCGGCCTACGTGATCTTCCACGATGCGACGCTGCTCGCGATGCTGCGCGAGCGACCGCGCACGCTCGACGCGCTCGCCGGCATCAGCGGCGTCGGCGAACGCAAGCTCGAGCGCTACGGAGAGGCGTTCCTCGCCGCGTTGCAGGCCTGAGCGCCGCCGGCGCCGGCGCGACCCGCGCGCGGGGTTCGAGCCGGAGCACCGCTCCGCGCGGGCGGCAGCGCGTTTTTCCCGCATCGTGCGTTCGTATCGTGCAGGCGAAGCGAGCGCGGCGCCGTCCGTGTCGGCACGTGCGTCGTGGCCGGCGCGCGGCGGCGCCGGCGGCGCGGTCGGACGCGCAGCGCCTCGCTCGCCGGTGCGGCGGTGCCGCTGCGGGCGTCGACGCCGTCGGCGCGGCGCGACCGGCTAGACTTACGCGCGAAATGGATGCCCGCCGCCCCCATCGGCCGAGCCGCGCGCCGGCGCGCCGCGGACGCGCACGCCGCCGGCTGCGTGCGCTCGCGCTCGCGTTGTTCGCGACGGCGCTGGCCGGCTGCGCGACCGCGCCGCTGCCGGAGCTGCCGGACGACACGCCGGCCGCGTGGCGCAACGCGCCGTCGGCCGCGGCCGCGCGCGAGCCGGCGCCGGACCTGCGCAGCTGGTGGACCGCGTTCGACGATCCGCTGCTCGACCGTCTCGTCGACGAAGCGCTCGCCGAGAACCTGTCGATCCGCGAGGCGGCGCTGCGCATCGCCGGCGCGCGTGCGCTCGATCGGCGCACGCGCGCGGACTATCTGCCGCAGGCCGGCGCGCACACCTACGCGGAGCCGACGCCGGACAGCAGCGCGAGCTATTTCCAGATCGGCTTCGACGCGAAGTGGGAGCTCGGCCTGTTCGGCCGCGCCGACGGCCACGCGCGCGTGACCGGCGCCGAGCTCGCGCTCGCTGAGGACGACCTGCAGTCCGCGCGCGTCAGCGTGGTCGCCGAGGTCGTGCGCAGCTACGTCGAGCTGCGCGGCGCGCAGCGGCGTCTCGAGCTGCTCGAGACGCTCGCCGCGACCGCCGCGCGCAAGGCCGATCTCGTCGCGACGCGCGTGCGCCTGCGCCAGGCCGCGGCCGGCGAGCTCGCGCGTGCGCGCGCCGAACAGGCGGCCGCCGAGGCCGCGCCGTACGCGCCGCGCCTCGCGATCGAGACGAGCCGGCGCAAGCTCGCCGTGCTGCTGGCGAAGAACGAGCCCGACGCGGAGCTCGACGCGCCGGGCGCGCAGCCGCGGCTCGGCGCGCTCGGCGTCGCCGCCGCGCCGGCCGACCTGCTGCGCACGCGTCCGGAGATCCGCCGCGCCGAGCACGCGGTGCTGAAGGCCGCCGGCGAGCTCGGGCTCGCGCGCGCGGAGCTGTATCCGCGGCTCGGCCTCGGCGGCTCGCTGACCTATGCGGCGCGCGTGATCGGCCATACGCGGCTGTCCGACGCCGACGGTATCGTCACGATCGGGCCGCTGATCGACATTCCGCTGTTCGACTGGGGCGCGCGGCGCGCGGCCGCCGACGCGCGCGCGACCGAGCTCTCGGCCAGCGTGCTCGCGTACCGGCAAGCCGTGCTCGACGGCGTCGCCGAGGCCGAGACCGCGCTCGCCGCGCTCGAGCGGCAGCGCGAGCGCGTCGCCGCGCTCGAGCGCGGCGTGCCCGAGCTCGAGCGCGCCGAGCGCGACGCGGCGACGCTCGGCCGGCTCGGCCTCGCCGACGGTCTCGACCGTGCCGCGGCCGCCGACGCGCGCGCGCAAGCCGAGCTCGAGCTCGCGCAGGCGCTCGAGGATCGCGCGGTCGCCTTCGTCGCGTTGTACAAGTCGCTCGGCGGTGCGCCGTTGCCGGCCGTCGACGCGGCACCCGGCGACGCCGCCGCGGCCGACGCCGCGCTCGCGCGCGGCGCGCCGGCGGAGCGCGCGCGCTGATGGTGCCGCTCGCGCGCAAGACGCTCGTGTACGAGTGGCGGCGCTTCCTGCCGTCGGCGCTCGCGGTCGCGTTCTCCGGCCTGCTGCTGCTCGTGCAGGCCGCGCTCGTGCTCGGCATCTTCGAGAGCGCCGCGGTCTACGTCGACAAGTCCGGCGGCGACCTCTGGGTCGGCTATCCGGGCACGCAGAGCATCGAGCTCGGCCGGCCGATCCCGCACGAGGCCGAGATCAAGCTGCGGATGGACCCCGACGTCGTGCGCGTCGAGCCGTTCCGCTGGATCGACGGCGATTGGCGCGGGCCGGCCGATCGCGGCGGCGTCTCGGTGTTCGTCTCCGGCATCGACCCGCGCGCGGACGGCCTGATGTTCGCCGGCGCGCTGTCGCCGGAGCTGCGCGCGAAGCTGGACGAACCGGACGGCGTCGTCGTCGACCGCGCGGATCTCGCCAAGCTCGGCATCGGCATCGGCGCGCAGGCCGTCGTCAACGGCCATCGCGTGCGCATCGTCGGCGCCGGCAGCGGCCTGCGCGCGCTCGGCGGCGTGAACATCCTGACCTCGCTCGCGACCGCGCGCCGGCTCGAGAGCGACGACGCGTCCGGCGACGTCGCGTACTACGTCGTCAAGCTGCGCGACCCGGCGCGTGCCGACGAGGTGCGCCGCCGCCTGCAGCCGCCGCCCGGCGCGCGGCGCTACGAGATCTGGACGCGCGCGGCGTTCGCGCACCGCGCGGTCACGTACTGGATGTTCGGTACCGGCGCCGGACTCGGCGTGATCTTCCTCGCGCTCGTCGTGTTCGCGGTCGGCGCGGTCATCACGAGCCAGACGCTGATGGGCGCGGTCGCCGGCTCGATCCGCGAGTACGCGACGCTGCACGCGCTCGGCATCGGCTTCGCCGCGCTGCGCGGCGTCGTGCTGCGGCAGGCGGCCTGGGTCGGCGCGTCCGGGCTCGCCGTCGGCGTCGTCGCGACCGCGCTGATCGTGCTGCTCGCGCGGCATCGCGACGTGCCGGTGCAGCTCGACGCGGCGACCGTCGCGATCTGCGCCGCGCTGGTCATGGGCATCGCGCTCGTCTCCGGGCTCGCCGCGGTGCGCGCGCTGCGCCATGCCGATCCGGCCCTGCTGCTGCGTTGAGCGCGATGACGACGCGCACGAGCGAGCTCCGTCCCGCGCCGCCGGCCGCCGCGGCGCCGTCGCTGGTCGCCGACGCGCTGCACAAGTCGTTCGTCAGCGGCAGCGTGCGCACCGACGTGCTGCGCGGGCTCTCGGTCGAGATCCTGCCCGGCGAGCTGACGCTGGTGTCCGGGCCGTCCGGCTGCGGCAAGAGCACGCTGCTCGCGATCCTGAGCTCGCTGCTGCGCCCGGACGCCGGCCGCGCGCTCGCGCTCGGCGAGGATCTCGAGCGCATGAAGCCGCGCGAGCGCGAGCGTTTCCGCCTGCGGCACACCGGCTTCGTGTTCCAGGGCTTCAACCTGTTCCCGGCGCTGACCGCGCTCGAGCAGGTCGCGCTGCCGCTCGGCTATCTCGGCGTCGACGATGCGGCCGCGTACGCGCGCGCGCGCGCCGCGCTCGACGAAGTCGGCCTCGGCAGCCGCATGCAGCTGAAGCCGGCCGCGCTGTCCGGCGGCGAGAAGCAGC
>DASWOS010000281.1:0-11680 GCA_036398645.1 Dokdonella sp.
CTGTACGTGGCACCACGGGCAACCGGCCGCAGTCGGCAAGCCGCGGACGACGGGCAGCATGCGCGCGACTTCCAGCGCGGCGTACACGGGACCGCAGCGTCGGCAGACGATCGTCGCGGTTTCGTCTGGCGGGACCATGCCGTGCTCGCGCAGGTCGGAATCGCGCAGCGCGCGGGCGTAGGCGCGCAGCGTGTCGTCCGGCAACCCGGCGCAGACTTCCAAGTCCGCGGCGGGCAGTTCGCGCACGACGGCGGCGGCGATGCCTTCCGCGAGTGCAAGGCTTTCCAGCTTCGCGCGCAGTTCGCCCGTCGTGAGTGCCGCAAGGATTGCGGGCTTCGCTTCCGCGAGCGTCTGGCGAAGCTCCGGCGTGAGCATGCCGCGCGGTGCGACGATGCGCAGGTTCTCGCCGTTCCGCGAGAGGCGAACGCCGCGCGCGGAAAGGTCGCGGATCAGGGTTTCGGCCGTGGCGCTCATACCTCGGTTGCCTCCTCGGAATCGTCTCCCCCGTTCCCGTCCAACAGCGAAACATCCGTAACAGCCGTAACAGTGGGCGGCGTTGTTACGGCTGTTACGCTTGTTACGGCGCTATCGGGTTGCGGGAGAGAGGCGGGCAGGTAACGCTGCCAAGCGTCGTGCAGGTCGGTGCGGCGGTAGCCCTTCGCCGTCGTGCTGCCGACGCGCAGCGTGCGCGATGCGATCCCATACGGGCGCAGGCGATGACTCAGGCCGCGGTTATCCAGCGGCTTCCCGCGCAGGTCACCCCAGGGGCTTTCCTCGATCGCGCACAGGTCATGCAATACAGCTTCGGTGGTCAGGGCTTCCGCTTCGCCGAACACGCGGCGCAGGTCCGCCAACAACTGAATCCCCAAGCTCGGCGCGCTGCGCTTCGCGTCCGCCAGCAGCGCAACAGCGGCAGCACGCGCGCGCATCGGCCAGTCTCCGCCGGCCGCGTCCGCGACAGCGATCAGCGGTTCCCACACGTCCGCATCGCGATCCTTGATCGCGTCCGGCATGTCCTGATACCGAACCCGCGCGGCGACGGAATCCGCCCACATGGCGAGGCGCGCGCCCAAGGCTTCACCTTCGGCGCTGTGGACGCGATGGCGGTACGGCTCTACGGTTTCGGACGGCGCGCGGCGGCGCATGCGCACGATCGCGGCGCGCGTCAGAATCGTGTCGGGCAAGTCGCCGAGTCCCGCGAGTGCGACCGCGCAGTACGCGGGGATTTCCTCCGTGAACACTTCCTTCCCGCGCACGACGCAGCGGCCGGCCTTGGAGTGCTTGCGGTGCCCGGCGTTCAGCAGGCCGCGGATTTCCTCGTTCTCCTTCGCCTTCGGGCCGAATACGGTGTCGATTTCGTCGTAGAGGATTGTCGGCCGGCCTTCGTCCGACCCAACCTTGCGGAACAGGTAGGCGGGCGAGACGTTCACCGCCTCGACCGGGCGCGGTACCAGCAACGCAGTTACCTCAAGCGCGCGAGACTTGCCGGAACCCGGCTCCGGGGAAAGGAATGCGAGGCGCGGCGTTGAATCCCACACGTCCATCAAATGCGCGTGCGCGATCCAGAGCGCATGCGCGACGTGCGCGTGTTCGCTCGGATACGCCACGAAGCGGCGCAGGAAAGCGGCCACGTCCGCCAGCACCTTTTCGCCGGAATCGTTCGCGGGCAGCGCGGGAGCGGCAATTGTCACGCGCGGCAGCGGCTCCGCGTGACACTTCGCGCTTTCGAGCGTCGCGAGGTAGCGCTCCGCTTTCGCTTCGATGCTGGCGTTATGGACGTTAGCTTCCATGCAGCACCTCCCTTGCGTCGTGGATGCGGTTCGATGCGAGATGCACGCGCTCCACGTCGTCCGGCGTCATCGGCTCGCCGCGCAAGGTCGCCTCGGCGGCAACTTCGACCACGGTCGCCTCCATCGCGAGCACGCCGAGCGCCGCATGCCAGCCGGCTTCACGGAGCGCGGCGCGTGCAGCGCGGCGGCCTTCGGGGGAATCGTCGCGCGGGCGCTCCGGAAACAGGTCCGCGAGCGTCAGACCGGCAGCGGCCACGATATTGGCGGCGGAGCATCCGGCGAAGCAGTGGAGCATCACGGCGCCATCGTCGCGCTCGCCGATGGACAGCGAGCCACGCGAGGAATGGCCTACGGGGCAGTTCGCCCGCCAGCCATTGCCGTAGCGGCGAATGCCGTCGAGGCGCGCGAGCAGAACGTCGGCGGGGCTCACGCCGCGGCGGCCTTCGCATTGCGCTCGGCGATGCGCTCAGCGATCCACGCGCGGATTTCGCTTTCCTCGAAAGCGCTGCACCTCTCACTCAACTTGATCGGCGTCGGGAACTTGCCCGCCTTCGCGAGCGCGTACACCTGCGACTTGCCCAACCCGGTCAGGCGCAAAACTTCGGGCAGACGGATAAGGCGGGTTTCGACTTCCGGCATTGGATTCACCTATTTCCAACAAGGTCAATCCAGACTGCCAAGTTCTAGTGCCAAGTTCTGGCCGGAACATGGCACATGAAGTCAGCTATACTCTCCTGTTATCGATCAGCCGGCCCTTCGCTTGATCGGCACGACGTTCTTGGCAGTTCGCAGCGAATCCAGATAGTCCGCCCACGCCTGCATCATCTTCCGGCGCTCGGGCAGATGCTGCGCGCGGTTGTAGGCGGCGCGCACTTTGTTCCGTTCCGCGTGTGCAAGTTGGCGCTCGATCACGTCCGGCGGCCAGCCCTGTTCGTTCAACGTTGTGGACGCGAGCGCGCGGAAACCGTGCCCGGTCGCGCGGCCGTGGTAGCCGAGACGGTACAGCGCGAACAGGAAGGTGTTCTCGGAAACCGGCTTGTGCGCGTTGGATCGGCCGGGGAATAGCAGCGGTGCGCGGCCGGTGAAGGCTTGCAGTTCGCGCAGTGCCGCGATGGCCTGCACGGACAGCGGGACAACGTGTTCCTCACGCATCTTCATGCGCTCGGCGGGGACACGCCACTCTGCCTTGTTGAAGTCGATTTCCGTCCAGTACGCGCCGCGAAGCTCGCCCGTGCGAACGAACGTCAGCGCGAGCAGGCGCAGGCCGATCCGGGTTTCCGGGCGGCCGTCGTAGGTTTCGAGCTTGCGCAGGAAGTCCGGCAGTTCCTCGCGCGGCATGGCGGCAAGGTGCGTGACCTTCCGCGTTTTCAGCACGCCGCGCAGGTCCGCAGCCGGGTTAAAGGTCGCGCGGTTCGTGTTCACGGCGTAGCGGAACACGGACGCGATGCGCTGCGCCGTGCGGTGCGCGACCTCGATCGCGCCGCGCGCCTCGATCTTGCGCAGGCAGTCGATCACTTCGGACGGCGTGACCTCGGACACGGGCCGCGAGCCGATCGCCGGGAAGGCTTCCTGTTCCAGCGAACGCCACACGTCCGCGGAGTGATGCGCAGTCCACATGCCGCCCATGCGGTCGATCCATTCCAGCGCCACGGTCTTGAACGTGTTGCGAGCAGAGGCGCGGCGTTCGCGTTCGTCGGCGCGCCGGGCCTGCGATGGATTGATGCCCTTGTCGAGCAGCCGGCGCGCTTCGTCGCGCGCGGTGCGCGCGTCCGCGAGCGATACGGCGGGGTACTCCCCGAGCGCGAGCATCGAAGCCTTGCCGGCGAAGCGGTAACGGTAGCGCCAGAGGCGAGAGCCGGTCGGGCGCACTTCGATCGCAAGGCCGTTCGCGTCGGCGACGCGGTACACGGCATCACGGGGACGCAGGGCGCGCAGTTTCGTGTCGGTCAGTGCCATGTGAGTACCTGCGAGCGACGGGATTTTTCCCTCCTACTCGCAATCGTACTCACAATCTGTTCCGGCTGTCATTGGACGCCGTTGAACGCCGTTCAACAAAAAACCCCGCATTTAGCGGGGCTTTCGGTGTTCCGTCGGACGTTATTGGACGCCTTCGAACTTGTAGATGGCGGAGCGGACGGGACTCGAACCCGCGACCTCCGGCGTGACAGGCCAGCATTCTAACCAGCTGAACTACCGCTCCGCGTTTTGCAACTGCTCGGCGCGTCCTGCGCCGCTTCGCGAATCGACTTCGATCCGCGTCGCCCTTTCGCCGATTGGCGTCCCCAAGGGGATTCGAACCCCTGTTACTGCCGTGAAAGGGCGGTGTCCTAGGCCTCTAGACGATGGGGACGCAGGAACCGAGACTTTCTGGTGGAGCCAGCCGGGATCGAACCGGCGACCTCTACAATGCCATTGTAGCGCTCTCCCAGCTGAGCTATGGCCCCGGGAAAGGCGCGAGAGAATAGTGATCGCAGACGGTTCCGTCAACAGTGACGTGCAAACGTGCGCGGCCGCGCGTCCACGCTGACCACGATGACGACGTGACGATGCGGGAACGACGTTCCCCGACGCATCGCGCGTCGCGCGCGCCGCCACGCGCTCACGACGATGCCGATGCTCCGCTGAACGGCGACGACGCGCGGCGCATGGCGCCGCCGCGAATCGCGCTATGCTGCACGCGCATCGGTTGACGTCTACGGCATGAACGGACTCGAGGAAACCGGATCGATGATTTCACGCAACGGGCACGCGCAGACGCGATGAGGCGCGCGACGACGTGGCGCGCCGTCGCGCTGCTGCTCGGCCTGTCGGCGATGCTCGCCGTGCAGGCCGACGAGCGGCTGCCGCCGGTGCAGGGACCCGCGACGGGACTCGCCGACTCCGCGGCCTTACGCGCGACGGTGTTCGGCACGCCGCCGGACCGGCTCGCGCCGATGCCGGACGTCGTTCCGGTCACCGAGATCGACGTGCGCCTGCCGTGGCGACGCCCGGTGCCGGACGTCTACTGGTTCGATTCCGACCTGCAAGTCTGGTTGTCCGCGCAGCCGAAGCCGGCGCCGCTCGCGATCATCGTCGCCGGCACCGGCAGCGGCGGATTCTCCGGCAGCGTCAGCGCGTTGCGCGGCGCGCTGTACGGCGCGGGCTACCACGTGCTGACGATGCCGTCGCCGACGTTCCCACGCTTCATCGTCGCCGCGTCGAGCACCGGCGTCGCCGGCGACCTGTACCAGGATTCGCAGGATCTCTACGCCGCGATGCAGTACGTCGTCGCGCACCTGCCGGAGCACGTGCAGGTCACCGGCGTCGACGTGCTCGGCTACAGCCTCGGCGGCGCGAACGCGGCGGTGGTCAAGTCGATCGACGCGCGCGAGCACAAGCTCGGCATCCGCCGCGCGATCATGATCAACCCGCCGGTCAGCCTGTTCGCGTCGATCAGCCGTCTCGACAAGCTGTTCGCGCAGAGCATCGGCCGCGACGAGGCCGGCATCGAGCGGCTGTACCAGCGGCTCTACGCGGAGCTCGCGAACCTGTACCGCGCATCCGAGTCGGTGCAGATCGACGAGCACTTCCTGCTCGGCGCCGCGGCGAGCGTGTTGCGCACCGACGCGGAGTTCTCCGCCGCGATCGCGCTGACGTTCCGGCTCGCGCTGGTCGAGATGTTCTTCGCGGGCGATCTCTACGCGCAGACCGGCGTCGTCGTCGATCCGCGCCATCCGCCGCGCGCCGGCGACTCGCTCGAGGAGACGCAGCGCGTGCTGCGCACGAAGACGTTCTCCGAGTATTTCGACAAGGTGTTCGCGCCGTACTATCTCGCGCATCGGCCCGGCGCGACGCGCGAGTCGCTGATCGCGCAGAACCGGCTCGACATCATCGCGGCGGACCTGAGCGGCGACCCCGGCTACTACGTGCAGACGAACAGCGACGATCTGATTCTCGACGCGTCCGAGCTCGCGTGGCTGAAGCGCACGCTCGGCACGCGCATCGTCGTCTACGACCACGGCGGCCATCTCGGCAACCTCGGCGAGAAGCAGCAGATCGCCGACATGCTCGCGATGCTCGGCGGCCGCTGGCCGGGGCCGCGGCCGTGAAGCGCCTGTTCGTCGCCCTCGCGTTTCCGTTGCTGCTCGGCGCCTGCGCGACGCAGCGGCTGCAGACGCACGCGCTGCCGCCGGAGACGCCGGCGGCGGAGAACGCGGCGGCCGCGGCGCGCGCGTCGGAGCTCGCCGAGATCGAAGCCGCGGCGAAGAGCCAGCCGAAATCCGACGACGGCGACGGGCCGGTGCCGACCGTGACCCCGGCCGACGCGCCGCCGATGCGCACCTACGACCCGTGGGAGCGGCTGAACCGCTTCACCTACCGCTTCAACGCGCGCTTCGACGACGCGGTGTTCCTGCCGGTCGCGAACGGCTACCGGCGCCTGCCGTCGCCGGTGCGCACCGGCGTGCACAACTTCTTCGGCAATCTCGCCGAGGTCGACAGCATGATCAATTTCGCGCTGCAGGGCCGCCTCGGCTTCGGCGCGCGCAGCCTCGGCCGCTTCGTGATCAACACGACGATCGGCATCGGCGGCCTGTTCGACGTCGCCTCGAACCTGCATCTGGCGCCGGCCGCGACCGGGTTCGGCACGACGCTCGCGAAGTGGGGCGTGCATCCGGGTCCGTATCTCGTGCTGCCGTTCCTGGGTCCGTCGACGCTGCGCGACGGCTTCGGGCTGCTCGGCGACTTCGGCACCGAGTACGCGGTCGATCTCGGCGGTCTGTACCAGAGCGACAACGCCTGGATGCTCGGCGTCGCCAACGCGATCGATCAGCGCGCGCACGTCTCGTTCCGCTACTACCAGACCGGCTCGCCGTTCGAATACGAGAACGTGCGCTTCCTCTACGTGCGCAAGCGCCTGCTCGAGGACGAGGGCCTGCATCGGCACGAGCTGCCGGAGAAGCCCGCGCCGGGCGAGCCGGCCGGGAAGTGAGCGCGCGCGCGGCGCGCGTCCGCCGTGCGGGCGTCGTCGCCGCACGCGTCCTGACGGCGCTCGCGATCGTACTGGCGGCGGCCTGGGGTGCGTTCGCGCTCGCGTTCCAGGCCCCCGGCGGCCGGGTCGGACGCGACGTCGCGGTCGCGCTCTGGATCGCGTTCTCGGCAGCCGCGCTCGGCTTCGCGCGGCGGCGTCGCCGGCTCGCGCCGGCGGTGTTCGCGGCCGCGTTCGGCCTGCTGCTGCTCTGGTGGCATTCGATCGCGCCGTCGAACGGCCGGCTCTGGGCCGACGACGTCGCGCGCACCGCGCGCGGCAGCGTCGTCGGCGATCGCGTCGTCATCGACGACGTGCGCGATTTCGAATGGCGCAGCGACACCGACTACACCGCGCGCTGGCAGACGCGCAGCTACGATCTCCGCCGGCTGCGCTCGGTCGATCTGATCCTGTCGTACTGGGGCGGCCCGGCGATCGCGCACATGATCGTCTCGTTCGGCTTCGACGACGACCGCTACGTCGCGTTCTCGGTCGAGGTGCGCCGCGAGAAGACCGAGGCGTATTCGGAGATCGGCGGTTTCTTCAAGCAGTTCGAGATCGCCGTGATCGCCGCCGACGAGCGCGACGTCGTGCGCGTGCGCACGAACGTGCGCGGCGAGGACGACTATCTCTATCGCGTGAAGCTCGCGCCGGCGGCGATGCGCGCGCTGTTCGCCGCCTACGTCGAGGAGGCGAACCGCCTCGCGCGCGAGCCGCGCTTCTACGACACGGTCACCGCGAACTGCACGACGCTCGTCTACCACATGATGCAGCAGATCGTCGGCCGCATCCCGTTCGACCATCGCCTGCTGCTGACCGGCTATCTGCCGGAATACGTCTATGCGCTCGGCGCGCTCGACACGCGTTATCCGCTCGCGACGCTGCGCGCGTTCGGCCGCATCACCGAGCGCGCGCGCGCTGCGGACGCGAGCCCGACGTTCTCGACCGACATCCGCGCCGGCATTCCGCCGCTCGACGCGCGCTGATTGCGCGCGCGTGCGCGGCTCGCCTCGATCCGGACACGCGCATTGCGCGCGAACGCCGCGACGCGTGGCCGGCGCTCGCATCCGTTCCGCATCGCGCCCCGGCGCAGGCGTCGCCGTCGTCGCGCCGTCGATCCGCGTGCGTCGCCGTCGGCTCCGCGCCGCGGGAGATCAGGCGCGTCGCCGCAAACGACGTGAACGTAACGGAGCGACCGCGCCGCGGCGGCCGCGCGGATCGCGCCGGCGGTCGCGGCGCGCGCGGGCTCAGTGGCCGCTCTGACCGAGCCGGCTCGCCTCGTAGAGGAACCAGGTGCGGCGCTCGGTTTCGTCGATCCAGTTCTCGATCAGGCTCGCGGATGCGATGTCGCGGTGCTCGTCGCAGACGTCGTGGATCTCGCGCAGGCGCGCGGCGAGCGTCTGGTTGTCTTCGCGCAGCTCGGCGAGCATGTCGAGCGGATCGACGTACTCGGCGTCGTTGTCCTTGATGCGCTGCATGCGCGCGATGTGGCCGATCGAGCGCAGCGTCGTGCCGCCGATCTTGCGGATGCGCTCGGCGATCGGATCGGTCATCGCGTAGATCTGGTCCGACTGCTCGTCGAGCAGCAGGTGGTAGTCGCGGAAGTGCGGCCCGCTCATGTGCCAATGGAAGTTCTTCGTCTTCAGGTACAGCGCGAACACGTCGGCGAGGAGCGCGTTCATGCCGCCGCTGATGTCCTTCGACGCCTTCGCGCCAAGGTCGGTCGGCGTGATCAGCGGAGCCTTGCGGCGGCGCTCGAGCGTTTCTTTCTTCGGCTTTTCTTTGGCCATGGCAGTTCCCGGTCGGTGGGTGGGTGGCAGCATTCGCTGACGAGCGCCGGAGCCCGGCGTCGACCCTGTCGGCCCGGCGACCGACCGCGGCGCCGCGATTGTAGCGAATGCGGCTCGCCGTCGTGTTACCGATGCCGGCGCGGCGCTGCCGTGCGCGAACGCGCGTCCCGCGGCATCGATCCCAAGTCGGAGGCGCCGACCGGCGCCCGTTTGCGCGTCGTCGCAGCGTCGCCGCGCGATCAGCGCGACGCGGCGAGATCGATCGCGCAGGTCGCGGTGCCGTCGCCGTGGTTCTCGAGCTCGCGTACGTTCGCGAGCCCGCCGGCGCCGGCGAGCAGGCCGAGCTTGCCGGCCGCACAGGCGAACACGACCGGACCGGCCGTGCGCACCGGCACGAAGCGCCAGTTCCGCTCCGCGCCGTCCTGCGCTCGCGTCAGATGTTTGCGCTCGCGCACCCAGTCGATCAGCACGTCGCGGTTCGCATCCGGCGCGGACAGCACGATGTTGCTGCCGTCGAGGCCGGGGAACTTGCCGCCGCCGCTCGCGCGATAGTTGTTCGTGACGACGATGAAGCTCTGCGCCGGTTCGACCGGTCGGCCGCGGTAGCGCAAGTCGCGGATGCGCGAGCCGAGCGGCTGCGTCACGTCGATCGCGTAGGTCAGCTCCTTCTGGATCACGTCGAAGTTGTAGCCGGAGAACTTGGCGTCGATCAGCGGCTGCGGGTCGGTCCTGGCCGGGTCGATGCGGTTGAACAGGCCGGCCGAGCGCTCGAGCCAACCCTTGACCGTCGCGCCGTCGACCTTCACCGCGGTCAGCGTGTTCGGGTACAGGTACAGGTCGGCCGCGTTGCGGATCGCGAGCGGTCCGGCCGGCACGTCGGTGTAGTCGTGCGGGCCGCCGAAGCCGGTCTTGAACGGCGCGGCCGCGGCGAGCAGCGGAACGTCCTCGTACTGCGGCAGCTCGCGCTCGATGTAGCGCTTGGCGTACGCGTACTGCGCGCTGTTGATCGGCTGCAGCGCGCTGACGTCGCCGACGTCGGTGAAGTACGTCGTCATCGCGAAATCGGTGTCGCCGATCGGCGTCGCGACGTAGCCGCGCGTCGCCTCGTGCACCGGTTCGATCAGCGCCGCGATGCGCGCGTCCGCTTCGACGAAGCTGCCGTCCGCGTTCTTGATGTGGCGCACCTCCGAGTGCGTCGCGGCCGGATCGATCCGCCAGTGGCCGTCGCGGCGCACCAGCGCGAGCTCGACGATGCCGAGGCTCTTGCCCCAGAAATTGCCCATGACGGCCGGCTTGCCGTGCACGAAGCCGCGCTCGTTGTCGACGCCCGGGATCGTGCCGAAGCGGTACTTCGCCGCCGGGCTGTGCGGGTCCGGGAACGTCGCGTGCGAATGGCCGAGCAGCAGCACGTCGATGCCGGGCACGTCGGCGAGGTACAGGTTCGCGTTCTCCATCTCCGGCGTGTACTGCGAGCGGTCGAGGCCGCCGTGCGAGATCGCGACGACGAGGTCGACGTTCTGCGCGCGCAGCATCGGCACGAACTCCTGCGCCGCCTCGACCAGGCCCTTCGCGTAGACCTTGCCGTCCAGGTTGCGCCGGTCCCACTGCATGATCGTCGGCGGCGTGAAGCCGATGATGCCGACGCGGATCGGCGCGTCGACGACGCCGCCGTCGCCGGCGTGCACCTTCAGCGTGCGCTCGAGCACCGCGTACGGCGGGAAGATCGGCTGGCCGTCGCGCTTGCTGTAGACGTTCGACAGCACGAGCGGGTAGTGCGGTCCGGCGCAGCGGCGCGCCGGCACGCCGTCGACGTTCATCCGGCGGCCGGTGACCTGCGCGAGGAACGGCAGGCCGTAGTTGAACTCGTGGTTGCCGATCGTGCCGCCGTCGTAGTGCAGCGCGTCCATCGCGCGATGGATCGCGAGCTCCTCGCCGCAATCGACCGGCGCGACGCGCGCCTGGTAGTCGGCGAGCGCGGTGCCCTGGATCGTGTCGCCGGCGTCGAACAGCAGCGAGTTCTCGTACTGCGCGCGCGCCGCGGCGACGAGCGTCGCCATGCGCTCGAAGCCGAGCGTCGGATCGTTCTCGTCGCGGTAGTAGTCGAAGCTGCGGATGTTCGAATGGACGTCGGTCGATTCGAGGATCGCGAGCGTCGCGCGCGCGCCGTCGGCGATCGGAGCCTGCTGCGGGTGCGGCGCGCCGGCGCAGGCGGCGAGCAGCGCCGCGATCGCGGGCACGAGGCCGTGCAGGAAGCTGGTCGGACGATGCATCGATTCTCCTCGAACGCGTGCCGGCCGATCCGCGCCGTCCGCCGAGGCGACGCGGCCGTGACGACGGACCGCGCGGCTTTGCGGATCGCTCTGGTAACCTTGCGCGCCCTTGCCGCCGCGCCAGTGTAACGCGATGACCGTCCGTACCCGCTTCGCCCCGAGTCCCACCGGCTATCTGCACATCGGCGGCGCGCGCACCGCGCTCTACTGCTGGCTCGAGGCGCGGCACCGCGGCGGCGATTTCATCCTGCGCATCGAGGACACCGACCGCGAGCGCTCGACGCAGGAAGCCGTGCAGGCGATTCTCGACGGCATGAGCTGGCTCGGCCTCGCGCACGACGAAGGCCCGTATTACCAGACGCTGCGCCTCGAACGTTACCGCGAAGTTGCGGCCGGCCTGCTCGAGGCCGGCAAGGCGTACTACGCGTACGAGACGAAGGAAGAAATCGAGGCGATGCGCGCCGAGGCGATGGCGAAGGGGCTCAAGCCGCGCTACAACGGCCATTACCGCGAGCGCGGCGAGCCGGCGCGCGACGACCCGAACCGCGTGCTGCGCTTCAAGAACCCGCTGTCCGGCAGCGTCGTGTTCGACGACCGCATCAAGGGCCGCGTCGAGTGGAGCAACGAGGAGCTCGACGATCTCGTGCTGATCCGCTCGGACGGCTTCCCGACCTACAACTTCGCCGTCGTCGTCGACGACGTCGACATGCGCGTCAGCGACGTGATCCGCGGCGACGACCACGTCAACAACACGCCGCGCCAGATCAACATCTACCGTGCGCTCGGCGCCGACGTGCCGCGCTTCGCGCATCTGCCGATGATCCT
>DASWOS010000282.1:0-5009 GCA_036398645.1 Dokdonella sp.
GAAACCCCCGCTCCATGGCCGCGCGGACGATGCCGTCCGGCGGATCGGGCCGACCGCCGCGCCGCGCGCCTCGCACGAACCGCGCCGCGGCGGCCGCGCTGCCGCGCGCTCAGGCGGAGCGGCGATCCGGCAGGGTCTCGACGCCGATGTCGGCCAGGCGGTAGCCGGAGCTGTGGATCGTGTGCAGCAGCTGGTTCGCGAACGGCCGGTCGATAATTTTGCGCAGATTGTACAAATGACTGCGCAGCGTGTCCGAATCCGGCAGCAGGTCGCCCCAGACCTCGCGCTCGATGTCGCGCCGGCTGACCACGCGCGGCGACTCGCGCATCAGGATCGTCAGCAGCTTGACGCCGATCGGCGCGAGCTGCAGCTCCCGGCCGGCGCGCGTGACGCGCAGCGTCGCGGTGTCGAGGACGAGATCGCCGACGCGCAGCACCTCGTTGCTGACCTGGCGCCGGTTGCGCCGGATCAGCGAGCGCAGCCGCGCCTCGAGCTCGCGGATCTCGAACGGCTTGACGAGATAGTCGTCGGCGCCCGCGTCGAGGCCGACCAGCTTGTCCTCGACGGTGTCGCGCGCGGTCAGCATCAGCACCGGCGTCGCGCGCTTCTCCTCGTGGCGCAGGCGCCGGCACAGCGAGACGCCGTCGAGCCCCGGCAGCATCAGGTCGAGCACGAGCGCGTCGTAGCTGTTCGTCGTGGCGAGACGCAGACCGCTGATGCCGTCGGCCGCGTAATCGACCGAATAGCCGCGCCGCTCGAGGAATTCGCCGACCGCTTCGGAAATGCCGCGATTGTCCTCGATCAGCAGGATCGCACCGGTCAGATTGCCACGCTTCTCCATGACGCCCCTCCCCTCTTGCGCACATTCACATCCGTGAAAATTACGCGCTCGGGATCGTGATGTCAGCGTGAAAACCGTGCGCCGATCTGTGCCGTTTTGCAAATCAGCGCACGTTATTTCCGAATTGCCTCGGCAACTATTGACGCGCTCAACCCTCGCCTTTGAGTCCGCGCTGCTCGAGCAGCGGCTCGACGCTCGGATCGCGGCCGCGGAAGCCGCGATAGAGCTCGGCCATGTCCTCGGTGCTGCCGCGCGAGAGCACCTTTTCGCGAAAGCGCTGGCCGTTCTCGCGGGTCAGGCCGCCGTGCTCGCGGAACCAGTAGAACGCGTCGTCGTCGAGCACTTCGCTCCAGAGATACGCGTAATAGCCGGCCGCATAACCGGTGCTCCAGATGTGCGCGAAATACGAGGTCCGGTAGCGCGGCGGCACTTCGTAAAGGTCGACCTGATAGCGCTTCAGCGCGCTCGCCTCGAACGCGTCGACGTCCTGCTTGGCCGATCCGGCCGGCAGCGTGTGCCAGGCCATGTCGAGCAGCGCCGCGGCGAGGTATTCGGTCGTCGCGAAGCCCTGGTCGAACGTGCGCGAGCGCTTGATCTTCTCGACGAGCTCGGCCGGCATCGGCGCGCCGGTCGCGTAATGCTTCGCGTAATTGGCGAATACCTTCGGATCGCTCGCCCAATGCTCGTTGAATTGCGACGGGAATTCGACGAAATCGCGCGGCACGTTGGTGCCGGACAACGTCGGGTATTCGACGTCCGAGAACATGCCGTGGAGCGCATGGCCGAACTCGTGGAACATCGTCGTGACGTCGTCGAAGCTGATCAGCGCCGGCTGACCGGGCGCCGGCTTCGTGAAGTTGCAGACGTTGTAGACGACCGGCTTCGTGCCGAGCAGGCCGGACTGGCCGACGAGGTTGTCCATCCAGGCACCGCCGCGCTTGCTGTCGCGCTTCCAGTAGTCCGCGTAGAACAGCGCGAGCGACTTGCCGTCGGCGTCGAACACCTCGAACACGCGCACGTCGGGGTCCCAGGCCGGCAGATCCTTGCGCTCCTTGAACGTGAGTCCGTAGAGCTGGTTCGCCGCGTAGAACACGCCGTCGTGCAGCACGCGGTCGATCTCGAAGTACGGCTTGATCTGCGTCTCGTCGAGCTCGTACTCGGCCTTGCGCACCTGCTCGGCGTAGAACTGCCAGTCCCACGGCGCGAGCTTGAAGCCGCCGTGCTCGCGGTCGATCAGCGCCTGCATCTTCGCCGCCTCGCCGCGCGCCTTCGCGGTCGCGGCCGGCACCATGTCGGTCATCAGCTTGATCGCCGCGTCCGGCGTCTTCGCCATCTGATCGTCGAGCGTGTACGCGGCGAAGTTCGCGAAGCCGAGCAGCTTCGCGCGCTCGGCGCGCAGCTCCGCGAGGCGCTGGACGATCGCGCGCGTGTCGTTCGCGTCGCCGCGCTCGGCGCGGCCGGTCGACGCCTTGAACAGCCGCTCGCGCAGCGCGCGGTTCGCGAGCGAGCTCTGCGCCGGCTGCTGCGTCGTGTTCTGCAGCTTGAGGACGTACTTGCCGTCCTGCTTGGCCGCCTTCGCGGCGTCCGCCGCGGCGGCGAGGTCGGCGTCGGACAACCCGGCCAGCTCGGCCTTGTCGTCGACGACGAGCGCGGCCGCGTTCGTCGCCGCGAGCAGCTTGTTCTGGAAGTCGGTCGTCAGCTTCGACTCCTCCTTGTTCAGCTCGCGCAGCTTGGACTGGTCGGTCGCGCCGAGCAGCGCGCCGGCGCGCACGAAGTTCTGGTAGTAGCGCTCGACGAGCCTCTGCTGCTCGGCGTCGAGGCCGAGCGTCGCGCGCGCGTCGTAGATCGCCTTGACGCGGCGGAACAGCGCCGCGTCGAGGTAGATCGCGTCCTTGTGCGCGGCGAGCTTCGGCGCGACGTCGGTCTGCACCTTCTCGAGCTCCGGATTCGTGTCGGCGGAGGTGACCGCGTTGAACGCGCCCATGACGCGGTTCAGCAACTGGCCGCTCCGCTCCATCGCCTCGATCGTGTTCGCGAACGTCGGCGCGTCCTTGCGCGCGGCGATCGCGCGGATCTCGTCGAGTTGCTCGCGCATGCCCGCGTCGAGCGCCGGCTCGTAGTCGGCGTTCTTGATCTTGTCGAACGGCGGCGCCTGGAACGGCAGCGCGCTCGCCTGCGCGAACGGGTTGCTCGCCGGCAGCGGCGCACGCTTCGCCGCGGCGTGCGCGCCGCCCGCCGCGATGCCGCCGCTGCCGAGCAGAACCAGGTTCATCGTCGTCGCCAAGAAACGTGTGCGTGTACGCAGCATGCGGAGTCCTCGCCAAGCCGAAGCGCCGCGAGCCGACCGAACGCCGGGCGCAGCAGGGGGCCGCAGCTTAACGGACGCGCGGGGCCGCGGCATATGCCGTTCGGCCCATGCGCGCGCGCCGCGACGTCGATCTCAGCGCCCGCCCGGCAGCGCGCGCAGCTCGGGCTCGAGCACCGTCCAGACGTTGTCGAGCAGCTTCGGTTGCGCCGCCGCGGTCGGATGCAGGCCGTCGTCCTGCATCAGCGCCGGATCGAGCGCGACGCCGTCGAGCAGGAACGGCAGCAGCGGCACGTTGAATTCGTCGGCGAGGCCCCGATACATCGAGCGCAGGCCGTCGCGATACTGCGGCCCGTAGTTGACCGGCAGCTCGATGCCGACGAGCAGCGCCTTCGCGCCGGCGGCGCGGATCGCGGCGAGGATCTTCGCGAGGTTCGCGCGCGCTTCGGCGAGCGGCAGCCCACGCAATCCGTCATTCGCACCGAGCTCGACGACGACGAGCGCGGGCCGGTCGTCGGCGAGCAGCTTCGGCAGCCGCGCGAGACCGCCGGCCGTCGTCTCGCCGCTGATGCTCGCGTTGACGACCGCGCGCGGCGGCGAGGTCTGCTGCAGGCGCCGCTCGAGCAACGCGACCCAGCCGTCCGTCGCCGCGATGCCGTGCGCGGCCGACAGCGAGTCGCCGAGCACGAGCAGCGGCGCGGCCGCCGCGGCGGACGACGCGTAGGCGCCGAACACGAATGCCAAGAGGACGCGGAGCAGCATGAGCGAACCCGACGGAAGCGCGTTGAACGCCGCCGAGATTAGCAAAGTCGTCGACGGTCCCGACGGCCGGCTGACGATCCTCGACGGCATCGATCTCGACGTCGCGCGCGGCGACAGCCTCGCGATCGTCGGCGCGTCGGGCTCCGGCAAGACGACGCTGCTCGGCCTGCTCGCCGGCCTCGACCGGCCGAGCTCGGGCTCGATCAGGCTGGCCGGCCACCGGCTCGACGCGCTCGACGAGGAGGCGCGCGCGCGCGTGCGGCGCCGGCTGGTCGGCTTCGTGTTCCAGAGCTTCCATCTGCTGCCTGCGCTGTCGGCCGAGGAGAACGTCATGCTGCCGCTCGACCTCGACGGCCGCGCCGACGCGCGCGAACGCGCCGCCGAGGCGCTCGCGCGCGTCGGCCTCGAGCGACGCCGCCGGCATTTCCCGTATCAGCTCTCCGGCGGCGAGCAGCAGCGCGTCGCGCTCGCGCGCGCGTTCGTGCACGGCCCGGCGATCCTGTTCGCCGACGAACCGACCGGCAACCTCGACCAGCGCACCGGCGCCGGCGTCGGCGACCTGCTGTTCGCGCTGAACCGCGAGCACGCGACGACGCTCGTGCTCGTCACGCACGACGCGGCGCTCGCCGAGCGCTGCGCGCGGCGCGTGCTGCTGCGCGAGGGCCGCATCGCCGGAGCCAGCGCGTGAGGCCGCTCGCGTTCGCGGCGAACAGCCTGCGCCGCGAGATCCGCCACGCCGAATTCGCGACGCTCGCCGCCGCGCTCGTGCTCGCCGTCGCCGCGCTGGCCGCGGTCGCGACGCTGGCGAGCCGCGTCGAGCGCGCGATCGTCGCGTCGGCGGCCGAGCTGATCGGCGGCGACCTCGCCGTCGGCGCCGGCAAGGCGCTGCCGCCCGCGTTCGTCGACGAGGCGCGGCGGCGCGGCCTCGCGACGAACCGGCTCGCCGACTTTCCGAGCGTCGCGTTCGCCGGCGAGCGCAGCAAGCTCGTCGACGTGCGCGCGAGCGACGACGCGTTCCCGCTGCGCGGCGCGCTCGCCGTGATCGGCCGCGACGGCGTCGAGCGCGCGACGCACGCGCCGCCGCCCGGCTCGGTCTACGCC
>DASWOS010000283.1:0-1526 GCA_036398645.1 Dokdonella sp.
GGACTATCCGGGCGCGCAGAGCGACTACGCCCAGGCGCGCGACGTGTTCGACAAGGCGGGCGATGCCGGCTCGGTCGCGCGCGTCGACAGCGACATCGGTGCGCTCGAGATCCTGCGCGGCCACATGGCGCAGGCCGACGCCTACCTGCAGCGGGCACTCGACCGCTTCCACGACTTCGGCATGGTGCAGGAGGAGATCAATGCCCTGCAGCTCAGTTTCGTCGCGCGCCGCGCGCAGCTGAAGAACGCCGACGCGGCCGCCGCGATCGAGCGCGCCTGGGCGCTGCGCGCGCGCATCGTCAGCCCGAGTTCGCGGTTGTCGACGAGCCTGTACCGGGTCGAATCGCTGCTCAGTCTCGGGCACGAGGAAGCGGCGCGCCTCGTGCTGGATTCGCTCGACGGCAGTGCGCAGGCGGCGGCCGGCGCGGAGGGCGAGCGCTGGCTGCTGATGCGTGCCGAGCAGCAGCGCGCCGCCGGTGAACCGGAACAGGCATGGCAGACGCTCGCGGCGGTTTCCGAAGAACCGCATGCCTCGGCCGACGACGACAACGTGCGCGCATCCGTGGCCTTGCTGCGGGCGCGTCTCGAGCGGACGCTGCACCGCAGCGATGCCGCGCCCGCGGTCGAGCGCGCCGGAACGAGCATCGAATCGCCGACGCCGCGCACGCCGCTGCGATTGCTGGCGGCCGCCAATCGCGCCTGGACGCGCGACGATGCCAGCGCCGCCGACGCCGCATTCGCGGCGGCCTTGCAGCTGGCGGACGAGCAGGGGATTGCGCAGACGCTGGCCGCGGTCGTCACCGACCAGGTCGATTATCTGCTCGCCGCCGGGCGCGTGGCCGAGGCCGGTGCGGTGGCCGCACGCGTCGCCTTGTGGGCCGACCTCGATTTCGACTGCGCTCTGGTGCAACTGCGCGTCGCACGCGCCGCGCGCGACCGCGCTGCCGCGGCGACGGCCCTGGCGCGGGCGCGCCGCCTTGCCGGCGACCGCACGATCCCCGCCGAACTGGTCGAGCCGGCAGGTTGACGCGCCCGGCCCGGCGCCGTCAGTGCATCCGAATCGGATTCGAATGCGATCCGCATGGTCGCGCGGTGTCGGCCCGGCATAGTCGGACAGGCGTCGCCGCCCGCGCCGCCGCCCACCCACGACCGATCGGATCCGCTCAATGCGCTCGAAAGCCTTCGTCTACCGTTCCTCACGCTTGCGTACCTTTGGCCCGCCGGTTCTGGCGGCCTTCCTCGGCTCGTCGCTGTCGACCGTCCTGGCGGCCGCGCCGCAGTACCACCTGACGCCGCTGGTGATTCCCGGCATGCAGGGTATCTACGTCAACGACATCAATGACGCCGGCGAAATGGTCGGTTACTACATCGACGAGAATTTCGGCAATCACGCCTTCCTGTGGGACGCGACCGGTCCGCACGACCTCGCCGTGCCGGCCGCCAGCGGCGGGGGCGACATGGAGAGCGCGGCCACCGCGATCAACAACGCCGGACAGATCGTCGGCTATGCGCAGGACATCGGCGTG
>DASWOS010000284.1:0-4975 GCA_036398645.1 Dokdonella sp.
ATAGGTCCAGCCGCCGTACGAGAACAGCACCGGCAGCAGCGCGCCGCCGAGCGCGAGCGGATTCCACGCCGCGGCCGGCGCGGCCGGCGCCGGTGGCGCGCCGCGCAACGCCAGGCCGACCGCGATCAGCGTCGCGATCGCGGCGAGCTTCAGCAGCGTCAGCAGGTTCTGCGCGAGCGCGCCGGCGCGGATGCCGAACCAGTTGACGGCGGCGAGCAGCGCGATCGTCGCGACCGCGTACGGGCGCGTGTCGTCGACGCCGACGCCGAGCGCGGCCGCAGCGTACTGCACGAACACGGTCGCGACCGCGGCGATGCTGCCGGAGTGGTTCACGACGAGCAGGTTCCAGCCGTAGACGAACGCGACGACGAGGCCGAACGCCTCGCGCAGGTTCACGTAGCCGCCGCCCGCGGCCGGTCGGCGCGCGCCGAGCTCGGCGTAGCAGAACGCGCCGATCAGCGCGAGCGCGCCGCCGATCGCCCAGGCGAGCAGCTGCTCGTCGGCCGACTGCGTCTGCCGCGCGATCGCGGCCGGCGTCAGGAAGATGCCGGAGCCGATCACGCCGCCGACGACGATCATCGCGGCGTCGAACGCGCCGAGGCGGCGCGCGTAGTGCGTCTGCGGCGGCATCCGGGACCTCGAGCGCGGGCGGGCGCGCAAGCATCGCGCGGACGCTTCGCGCGTGTCGAGCGTGTCGCGCGCGTCCGCGCGGCCGTTCGTCGGCCGTGCCGCATCCGCGCCGCGGCCGTGCGCGCTCGGCCGCATCCGGCGCGCTCGCGACGAGCGACGCCGCGGCGTCGCGCGCGGCCGCCTGCGCCGCGCCCGCGGCCGCCATGCCGCCGCCGTTCGCAGCCCGCCGGACGCCCGCTCGTTGCGTTCTGCTGCGCCGCACGAAAGAATGCCGCGTTTTTTTCCTGCCGTGGAATCGCCGTGAGCGCAGCTGCCAGTCCGGCGCCGTCGTCGCCGTGGGTCGTCATCAAGTTCGGCGGCACCAGCGTGTCGCGGCGCGAGCGCTGGGAGAACATCCGCCGCATCGCGGCCGCGCACCGCGCGCGCGGCCGGCGCGTGCTGATCGTCGTCTCGGCGCTGTCGGGCGTCACCGATCAGCTGAAGGCGATCGCCGAGGCGCGCACCGACGACGCGCGCTGCCGCGACGTGCAGCGCGCGATCGCCGCGCGCCACGAGGCGATGCGTGCCGAGCTCGGCCTCGACGCCTGCGCCGGTCTCGCGCGCCGGCTCGGCGAGCTCGAGCGGCTGATCGCCGACCCGCGCCGCGCGCAGGCCGCGGTCGCGTGGCAGGCCGAGGTGTTCGCGCTCGGCGAGCTGATGTCGAGCGCGCTCGGCGCAGAATTCCTCGGCGCCGGCGCCGACGCGCTGCCGGTCGCGTGGCTCGACGCGCGCGAGTTCCTGCGCGCCGAGCCGCTGCCGAACCAGACCGCCTGGGGCCGCTACCTGTCGGCGAGCGTGCCGGTCGCGCCGGACGCGGCGCTCGCCGCCGCGCTCGCCGCGCGCGGCGCCGCGTTCATCACGCAGGGCTTCATCGCGCGCAACGCGTCCGGCGAGACCGTGCTGCTCGGCCGCGGCGGCTCGGACACCTCGGCCGGCTATTTCGGCGCGCTGCTGAAGGCCGAGCTCGTCGAGATCTGGACCGACGTGCCCGGCATGTTCAGCGCGAACCCGCGCCAGGTGCCGGACGCGCGGCTGCTCGCGCGGCTCGACTACGAGGAGGCGCAGGAGATCGCGACGACCGGCGCGAAGGTGCTGCATCCGCGCTCGCTCGGGCCGCTCAGGCGCGCGCAGGTGCCGCTGGTGATCAAGGACACGAACCGTCCGCACCTCGCCGGCACCGAGATCCGCGCCGCGCCGGCCGACGCGGCGCCCTGCGTGAAGGCGATCAGCGCGCGCAAGGGCGTCACGCTGGTGTCGATGGAGACGGTCGGCATGTGGCAGCAGGTCGGCTTCCTCGCCGACGTGTTCGGCACGTTCAAGACGCACGGCCTGTCGGTCGACCTGATCGGCTCGGCGGAGACGAACGTGACCGTCTCGCTGGACCCGACCGAGAACCTCGTCGACTCGGACGTGCTGTCCGCGCTCGCCGCCGACCTCGCCAAGATCTGCCGCGTCAAGGTCATCGCGCCGTGCGCGGCGATCACCGTGGTCGGGCGCGGCATGCGCTCGCTGCTGCACAAGCTGTCCGGCGTGCTGGCCGAGTTCGGCGCGCTCGACGTGCATCTGATCAGCCAGTCGTCGAACAATCTGAACCTGACCTTCGTCGTCGACGAGGCGCTCGCGGACGACCTGATCCCGCGCCTGCACGCGCTGTTGATCCGCGCCGACGCGCTGCGCGTCGACGACGGCGCGGTGTTCGGCCCGAGCTGGCGCGCACTCGAGTCGGCCGCGTCGGCGCCGCCGCGCACGCCGTGGTGGCACGCGCGCCGCGCGGAGCTGCTCGAGCTCGCCGCCGACGCGACGCCGCGCTACGTCTACGCGCTCGATCACGTGCGCGCGCAGGCGCAGGCGCTGCGCCGCGCGCTCGGCGCGGTCGACCGCTGGTTCTACGCGATCAAGGCGAACTCGCATCCGGCCGTGCTGCGCGTGCTCGCCGCGGAGCGCTTCGGCTTCGAGTGCGTGTCGCCCGGCGAGCTCGCGCGCGTCGCCGACGCGCTCGAAGGCACGCCGGCCGAGACGCTGTGCACGCTGAACTTCGCCGGCCGCGACGACTACGCGTACGCGCTCGAGCACGCGACGCACGTGACGCTCGACAACCTGCATCCGCTCGCGCACTGGGGCGAGTTGTTCGCCGGGCGCGAGATCGAGCTGCGCGTCGACCTCGGCGTCGGCCGCGGCCACCACGACAAGGTCAAGACCGGCGGCGCGCAGTCGAAGTTCGGCCTCGCGCTCGACGAGCTCGCCGAGTTCCGGCAGCTGGCGCGGCGCCACGGCGTGCGCGTCGCCGGCCTGCACGCACACTTGGGTTCCGGCATCCTCGACGCGTCGCACTGGAAGGACGTGCACCTGCAGCTCGCGAGCCTCGCCGAGACGATCGACGGCGTGCGCGCGCTGAACGTCGGCGGCGGCTTCGGCGTGCCGGCGCGCGGCGACGAGATGCCGCTCGACCTCGACGCGGTCGCCGCCGGGCTCGCCGAGGTCAAGGCCGCGTATCCTCGCTTCGAGCTCTGGTGCGAGCCGGGCCGCTTCCTCGTCGCCGATGCCGGCGTGCTGCTCGCGCGCGTGACGCAGCTGAAGCGCAAGGGCGCGGTGCGCTACGTCGGCGTCGATGCCGGCATGAACTCGCTGATCCGTCCGGCGCTGTACGAAGCCTGGCACGAGATCGCGAACCTGACCCGGTTCGACGAGCCGCCGACCGTGCTGGCGCAGGTCGTCGGTCCAATCTGCGAGAGCGGCGACGTGCTCGGCGCGAACCGGCGCCTGCCGGAATGCCGCGAGGGCGACGTGCTCGTGATCGCGCAGGCCGGCGCGTACGGCGCGGTAATGGCCTCGTGCTACAACCTGCGCGAGCCGGCCGCGGAGGTCGTGCTGTGAGCCGCGCGCGGCTCCTGCTGCACCTCGCCGCGCTGATCGCGCCGCTCGGCGCCGCGTGCCTGTGGGACCTCGTGATGTACCGCGTCAACGACGGCTTCGCGCTGAACCAGTTCGCGATCTTCGGCGGCCTCGGCGCGCTCGCCGCGGAGATCTCCGCGGCGCTGCGCTGGCCCGCGCTCGAGCGCCGCGCGCGCGAGGGCGGCGGTGCATGGCTGACTGGCCTCGGCATGGCCGTGCTGACGCACGTGCTGTTCGGCGTGCTGTTCGTCGGCGCGATCGTGATCGCGCTCGGCGGCTGGCGCGCCGCGGCCGGCACCGGCAGCCCGTTCGATCTCGTGCTGCAGGCCGCGTTCTTCTTCGTGATGTCGCTGTCCGCGGTCGGCGTGGTCACGTTCCCGGCGACGGCCTGCCTCGCGCACGCGCTCGCGCGGCTGCGCCGCCGCGAGCTCGGCCTCGCCGACGCGGACGCGCACGCGAGCGGGGGCGCGCGATGAGCGCGCTCGCCGATCCGCGCGCGGCGCGCGCGTTCCGCTTCGTCCGCCGCGACTACGCCGACGGCGTGGCGACGCTCGCCTACGCGTTCGACGACGGCCCGGAGCTCGTCGAGCGCATCCGCTTCGCCGATGCGCCGGCGCTGCCGGCCGAGCGCGCCGTCGCATTCGCCGCCGCGCTCGACCTGCTGCACCTCGTCGCCGGCGTCAGCTACTACAAGGCCGGCGTGCCGGCCGAGATCCGCGTCGAGACGCGCGTGCCCGACGCGGCGACCGCCGCGTTCCTCGACGCGCTGTACCTGCACGGGCTCGGCGAGTTCGCGTATCAGAACCGGCTCGATCTGCGCGGCCGCATCCGCTTCCCGCGCGGCGCCGCCGAACCGGCTCGCGCACCTGCGCTCGCGCTGCCGCGGCGCACGTTGCTGCCGCTCGGCGGCGGCAAGGATTCGCTGGTCAGCGCCGAGCTGCTGGCCGCGGCCGGCGAGCCGGCGACCGCGGTCTGGGTCGGCCGCTCGCCGCTGATCGCCGGCTGCGCGGAGCGCACCGGCCTGCCCACGCTGAACTTCGGCCGCGAGCTGTCGCCGCGCCTGTTCGAGTACAACGAGGCCGGCGCGTACAACGGGCACGTGCCGGTCACCGCGATCAACTCGGCGATCCTCGCCGCGGCCGCGGTGCTGTACGGTTACGACGCGATCGCGTTCTCGAACGAGCGCTCGGCGTCGAGCGCGACGCTCGAGTACGGCGACCAGCCGGTCAATCACCAGTGGAGCAAGGGCTGGGCGTTCGAGCACGCGTTCGCCGAACGCGTAGAGGCGCGCGTCGCCGCCGGGCTCGACTACTTCTCGCTGCTGCGGCCGCTGTCGGAGCTCGGCGTCGCCGCGCGCTTCGCGCGCACGCCGCGCTACGACGACGTGTTCTCGAGCTGCAACCGCAACTTCCGC
>DASWOS010000285.1:0-6998 GCA_036398645.1 Dokdonella sp.
GCGGCCTTGAACGAAAGCTGTCCGAAAGTATCGAGCAGTATGTTGAGCAACCAGAGTACGACGACGGTCGCGGACATCGGTCTTGCCTCGAGCGCGCCGCGCACGCGGCATTCGGGACCGCCTCGGATCGGCGTTTACACGACGGCGGAAGCCCGCCGGAGACGCTCGCCGCGACGGGCGCGCCAGTATGCCCGCGCCGCCGCCGAGCGTCGACCGTCCGCACACGCGCTTGAAGATCGCGCGACGGCCGGCGATCATGCGGCCCGCTCGCGGCGCGCCGCCGGCGGACGGCCCTCTCGAGGAAAACGTGCAATGAGCAGCGTCCAGGACACCGTGTTCGACATCATCGCGAAGGAATCCGGCATCGACCGCGCGCGCATCACGCCGGAGTCCACGCTGAAGGATCTCGAGATCCAGTCGCTCGACGCGGTGCAGATCATTTTCGAGATCGAAGACCACTTCAAGATCACGATGCCGGACCGCGATCCGAACTTCGACACCGAGTCCGTCAAGGGGCTCGTCGACGCGGTCGAGACGCTCGTCGCCGCGAAGCCGGCCGCGCCGCCGGCGCCGCGCTGAGCGGTCGCCGCTCGCGCGCAGCCGTCCTCGGGGGAATCGAATGCATCGTGTCGTCGTCACCGGCATCGGCGCCGTCACGCCGCTCGGCGTCGACGCGCCGGCGACCTGGAGCGCGATGCGCGAGGGACGCGTCGCGATCGGACCGATCACGACGCTGCCGCGCGAGGCGCTGCGCTTCGGCATCGCGGCCGAAGTGCACGGCTTCGATCCGCGCGCGCATTTCGACGAGAAGAAGCTCGTCATGCTCGATCGCGTCTCGCAGTTCGCGCTGGTCGCCGCGCGCGAGGCGGTCGCGCAGTCCGGCATCGACTTCGCCGCCGGCCTCGGCGAGAACACCGCGGTCGTGATCGGCACCGGCGTCGGCGGCGAGCTCGCCCACGACGCCGCGTCGCGGCGCCTCTACGCCGAGAACAACCCGCGCCTGCATCCGCTGACGATCGTGCGCCTGATGGCGAACGCGCCGGCGGCGCAGGTCAGCATCGAGTTCGGCCTGACCGGTCCCGCGTTCGCGACGGTCAGCGCGTGCTCGTCGGCGAACCATGCGCTCGCGCAGGCGTTCCAGATGGTGCGCACCGGCGTCGCCGACGCGGCGCTCGCCGGCGGCAGCGAAGCCTGCATCACGCTCGGCGTCGTCAAGGCGTGGGAGGCGATGCGCATCATGGCCGACGACACCTGCCGCCCGTTCTGCCGGCAGCGCCGCGGCATGGTGCTCGGCGAAGGCGCCGGCATGTTCGTGCTCGAGACGCTCGAGCACGCACGCCGCCGTGGCGCGACGATCCTCGCCGAGTTCGCCGGCGCGGGCCAGTCCGCCGACGCCGGCGACGTCGTGTTCCCGTCCGAAGCCGGTGCGGCGAAGGCGATCACGCGCGCGCTCGCCGACGGCGCGATCGCGGCCGACGACGTCGACTACGTCAACGCGCACGGCACCGCGACGCCGGCGAACGATCCGACCGAGTCGAAGGCGATCCGCCGCGCGTTCGGCGCGCACGCGGACCGGCTCGCGGTGTCGTCGACGAAATCGATGCACGGTCATGCGCTCGGTGCGGCCGGCGCGATCGAGCTCGTCGCCGCGATCGGCGCGTTGCGCGACGGCGTCGTGCCGCCGACCGCGAACTTCATCGACGCCGATCCGGAGTGCGACCTCGACTACGTGCCGAACGTCGCGCGCGAGCGGAAGGTCGACGTCGCGCTGAGCAACTCGTTCGCGTTCGGCGGGCTGAACGCGGTCGTCGCGTTGCGCCGCGCGCCCTGAGCGGTACGGCGCCGCGAGCGTCGCGGCGCCCCTGACCACGTCGCCGCATCGGATCGATCGGCGCTACGCGCGTGCTGAGCCGGAATGCCGCACTCGTGGCCGCTCTGCGCGGTGAGCACGACGCGAGTGCGAACGCCAAGTCGAACGGCAAACTGCCGCGCCGACGTCGCGCCTCGCCGGCGCCGGACGCGCCGGCGTTCGGCCGCGCGTCGACGCGCGGCAGCGGAATCGCCGCTCTTTGCACGAATTTGCTCGGCGAGCATTCAGTCGCGAGTGATAACGTTGCGACCGTGGCGCGCTCGTCGAGCGCAACGATGGAGGCAATCATGCAACGTTCCAAGACTTGGCTGTTGGCTGCGGCGCTGGCCGCGCTCGGCGCCGGCGCATTCGGCGCGCACGATGCGCAGGCGCGCACCGTCGTCGGCGTCTATGCGACGACCGAGCCGCCGCCGCCGCGCCACGAGGTCGTGCCGGCGCCGCGCCGCGGCTACGTCTGGGTGCCCGGCTACTGGACCTGGAGCCATCGCCATTACGTCTGGGTCGGCGGCCACTGGGTGCGCGAGCGCCGCGGCTACCACTACGAAGCCGCGCGCTGGGATCGCGACGGCGGCCGCTGGCACTACGTACCGGGGCGCTGGGTGCGCTGATCCGCGCCGCATGGATGCGAAAACGCCCGCCGTCAGGCGGGCGTTTTATTTCGAGCGCAGTCACGCCTGCGTTCTTGACGCGGCGAATCGCGAATACCATTTGATTTTACCGGAACGATCCAGCGAACCACCAAGGAGATGCAAATGGGGGGCAAGCTCTTCGTTCGTTGCGCTGCCGGCAGCCTGCTGTTTCTGTCCGCACTCGTCGCTCATGCGGATTCTGCCTCGTCCGCATCGAAGAAGGAGATCGTGCTGGAAAGCGCGATCCGTTCGGACGCCTGTAGCGGCAGTTGCGCGAGCGCCGTCGGCTACGACGGCTCGACGTTCTTCCGCGTGCGCGATCCGAGCACCGGCGCCGTATTCAAGACCGTGCCGCTCGACGCGACGCTCGGACCCTTGCTTTCGTCGCAATCGAATCTCGATAACGATGTCGCCCGCTATTCAGCAGGCGCGCCGGCTTCAAAGGAAACGATCGGCATACAGGACATCCCTTCTCCTCCGCCCGGGGGAAGCGGCACCGTGACCGAGACGTATCCGTTCCACGACCCGACCGGATCGGGAAATTTCGTTGTCACCTATGTGTTCTACCAGGGCGTACTGCAGGACATCGTTACTACGAAGGTTTATGTCCGGCCCTGGTAAACCGGGTAATGGGTGCGCGCCGGGCGCGTGTTCGCGCTCGCTTCGAAGGCGCTCGCGTTCGAGCGCCTTGTTTCCATCCCGATCCGGATCACGGCGACGGACTCGCCCGCTCCGTGCAGTGGCGGATCCTCAGCCGGCGGCCTTCGCCTTGCGCAGCAGCTGATCGAGCAGCGCGAGGCCGAGCTCGATCTCCTCGTTCGTGATGTGCAGCGACGGCGCGAACGTGATGACGTTCTTGTAGTAGCCGCCGACGTCGAGCACGAGGCCGATGCGCTTGCCGGCGTGCTCGAGCTCGCCGGCGAGGCCGATGTCGACCATGCGGTCGAGCAGCTTCTTGTTCGGCGTGAAGCCGTCCGCCTCGCAGATCTCCGCGCGCAGCGCGAGGCCGAGGCCGTCGACGTCGCCGATCTCCGGATGGCGCTTCTGCAGCTCGCGCAGGCCTTCGAGGAACGTCGCGCCTTTGGCCGTGACCATCGCCTCGTAGTCGGTCTCGGCGAGCATCTTCATCGTCTCGAGACCGACCGCGGTACCGAGCGGGTTCGACGCGAACGTCGAGTGCGTCGAGCCGGGCGGGAACACGCTCGGATTGATCAGCTCCTCGCGCGCCCAGACGCCGGCGAGCGGGTTCAAGCCGTTGGTCAGCGCCTTGCCGAACACGAGCACGTCCGGCTTGACGCCGAAGTGCTCGATCGACCAGAGCTTGCCGGTGCGGAAGAAGCCCATCTGGATCTCGTCGACGACGAGCAGCACGCCGTACTGGTCGAGCACGCGCTTCAGGCCGACGAAGAAGTTCGGCGGCGGGATCACGTAGCCGCCGGTACCCTGGATCGGTTCGACGTAGAACGCGGCGTACTCGCAGGCCTGCGCCTTCGGATCCCACACGCCGTTGTATTCGGTCTCGAACAGGCGCGCGAACTTCGCGACGCAGTGCTCGCCGTACTCCTCCTTCGACATGCCCTTCGGGCCGCGGAAGTGGTACGGAAACTCGACGAACATCGCGCGATCGAAATGGCCGTAGCTGCGCCGGTAGCGGTACGACGACGTGATCGCGGACGCGCCGAGCGTGCGGCCGTGATAACCGCCCTCGAACGCGAACATCAGGCTCTTGCCGCCCGTCGCGTTGCGCACGAGCTTCAGCGAATCCTCGACCGACTGCGAGCCGCCGACGTTGAAGTGCACGCGGCCGTCGTAGCCCCACTTGCGCTTCGCGTCCTCGGCGACGCGCTTGGCGAGCTCGATCTTGGTCGGGTGCAGATACTGGCTCGCGACCTGCGGCAGCGTGTCGATCTGCCGCTTCAACGCATCGTTCAGACGCGGGTTCGCATAGCCGAAGTTGACCGCGGAGTACCACATCTGCAGATCGAGGAACGGCGTGCCGGCGCCGTCGTAGAGATAGCTTCCCTCGCAGCGCGCGAAGATCTTCGGCGGCTCGGAATAATGCACGGTGTCGCCGAACGAGCAGTACTTCGCCTCGTCGGCGAGCAGCTCCGCGTCGCCGCGCGCGAGCGCGGCGGTGGACGTGTCGATGTTCAAGATGGAACCTCCGTCGGTTCGTGACGCCCGGCGGCCGCGATCGCGGCGGCGCGTGGCGGGGATTCGGGGCCGTCGGCGCCGGGCGCCGACGCGGCGGCTAGGCCGGCAGCGGCGCGAGCAGCGGCTCCGCCTCGGCGGCGGCCGCGGCGAGCTCGCCGGCGAGCAGGACCGGCAGCAGTTCGAGCGCGTCGGCGAAGCCGGTGATCGGCACGTACGGGATGCCGGCGGCGCGGCAATGCTCGATCAGCCGGTGCTTCGCGAACACGAGGTCGGCCTCGCCGGCGACGCAGAAGTCCGACGCGCCGTCGCCAATCAGCAGCACGCGCCGCCGCGGCGCGCGCGCGCGGTCGGCGCAGGCGCACTTGCAGTTGCCGCTGGCGACGCGGCACGCGGGCCGGCCGTGCGGAAACTCGAGCCGCCAGGCGCGCTCGCCGTCGGCCTCGAGCCGGTTCGCGACGATCGGCAAATCGGCGAGGCCGTGGCGGCCGAGGATGCGCGAGATCGCGTAGTCGAGCCCGTCGCTGACGATCGCGAGCGGCGCGCGCGCCTCGATCGCGGCGGCGACGAACGCCGGGAACGCGCGGTCGATCGACATCGTGTCGAGGTGCGCGTCGAGCTCGTCGCGGTTCGCGTCGAGCAGGCCGACCTGCTGCGCCATGCAGTCGCGCGAGCCGATCTCGCCGCGCCGCCAGGCCTGCTCGATCGCCTGCCAGCCGGGCCGGCCGAAGCGTTCGAGCAGCGAATCGGTGATGTCCTCGACGGAAACGGTGCCGTCGAAATCGCAGAGGATCGTCCAACCGGACACGAAAATTCCCACACGGCCCCACGACGGAGCCTTCGCGCCGGCCAGCATAGCCGGCGGCGTCTTTCGTCCGGCTTTCGGCGTGCGCCGCCGGCTCAGCGCTTGAAGCGCACGAGCACGCGCTGACCGATGCGGAAGCCGCCGCCGTCGAGCTGCAGCACGCACTCGACGTCGTGCGCGCCGGCGCGCTCGACCGGATCGTCGGTCAGCCGGCTCGGGCCGAACACCTCGCCGACGCGCAGCACGCGCGCCGGCACCGGCTGGCCCTGATCCGAGTCGCGCACGACCTCGGCGCTCATGCCGGGCGCGACGAGATCGACGTAGGCTTCGTTCAGCTCCGCGCGGACGATGCGCGGCCGCTCCGGCAGCAGCTCGAACAGCTCGCTCGGCGCCTGCGCCGAGACGACGTCGCCGACGTGCACCGAGCGACGCACGATGCGTCCGCGCTCGGGCGCCTTGACCACGCGCGCGTCGAGCTCGCCGCGCGCTTCGTCGAGGCGCTGCCGCGCGACGGCGATCGCGGCCTCGCCGGCGGCGACTTCGGCCTTGAGCACGGCGAGCGCCGCGCTCGCATCGTCGGCCGACTGGCCGGTCGCCGCGCCGGCGCCCGCGGCCTCGCCGAGACGCTCCGCCTGCTGCGCGGCCGGCGCGAGCTTCGCGCGCAGCACGCCGACCTGCGCCTCGGCCGCGGCCAGGCTCGCCTGCGCCGCGTCGACGCCGATGCGCGCCTGGCGCGGATCGATGCGCGCGAGCACCGCGCCGCGCTCGACGAGGTCGCCGTCCTCGGCTTCGACCGCGTCGACGCGGCCGTCGCGCGGCGCGACGATGCGGATCAACCCGCCTTCGACGTCGACTTGGCCGCGCGCCATCGCGACGTACGGGCTCGGCGGCGGAGCCGCGGCCGCCGCCGCGCGCTCGTCGTCGGAGCACGCGGCGATCACGGCCGGCAGCACCGCCGCGACGAGCCAGGAACGGCAGGCGCGCAGCGGAATCATCGCAAGCAGTCTCGTCCGGATCGGCGGCGCGGCAGCATAGCAAACACGCGCCGCGGCCGGCCGCGCACGGCACCGCTCGTGCGCCGACTCCGCCGCGCGCCCGGCCGGTTTCATTCGGCGTCCGCGCGCGGCGCGCGGCGGTCGGACAGGATGCGGCCGTCCTCCATCGCGAGCACGCGGTCGGCGTGCGCGATCAGGCGCTGGTCGTGGCTGACGCAGAGCACGGTCGCGCGGTGCGCGCGTGCGATGCGGTGCAACGTGTCGATGACGATCTGGCCGTTCGCCGCGTCGAGCGCGCTGGTCGGCTCGTCGGCGAACAGCAGCTGCGGCTCCTTGGCGAGCGCGCGCGCGATCGCGACGCGCTGCTTCTCGCCGCCGGACAACTCGGCCGGGCGCAGCTGGAGGCGCGCGCCGAGCCCGACCTCGTCGAGCGCGGCGCGTGCGCGCGCGTACGCGGCCGCGTCGCCGAGGCCGAGATAGCCGAGCGGCAGCGCGACCTGCTCGAGCGCGCTCAGCGCCGGGAACAGGTTGAAGCCCTGGAACACGAA
>DASWOS010000286.1:0-3923 GCA_036398645.1 Dokdonella sp.
GACGAGAAGTCCGCGGCACCGCTCGGCGCGAAGAAGCAGTCGACGACCGCGCGGCCGCCGTCGGCCGGCAGGTTGATCGGCAGGCATTCGCGGCCGAACTCGTCGCGCAGCGCCTCGGTCAGCGCCGCGAGGTCGACGCCGTCGTGGTCGATCTTGTTGACGACGAGCATCCGGCACAGGTTGCGCTGCTTCGCGCGCTCCATCATGCGCCGCGTCGCGTGCGTGACGCCGGCCGCCGCGTCGACGACGATCGCGCAGGTCTCGACCGCGGCGAGCGCGGACAGCGTCGGGCCGCGGAAGTCCGCGTAGCCGGGCGTGTCGATCGGTTCACGTGCACGTCGCCGAGCTCGATCGAGGCGATCGACGCGGCGATCGAGTGCCGGCGCTCCTTCTCTATCGCGTCGTGATCGGACACCGTCGTGCCGCGCTCGACCGAGCCCACCGTCTGGATCGCGCCGCCGGCGTACAGCAGCGCTTCGAACAACGTGGTCTTGCCGGCGCCGGCGTGGCCGGCGAGAGCGACGTTGCGGATTCCCTCGGTCGTGTACGGCATGGCGAAACCTCCCGGCGGCGGATCTGCGGATCGGGCCAGGGTCCGCGGCGCGAGGCGGAGCTGCGCGGCGCCGTGCGGCGGGCCGTGGCGGCGCGGCGACCGATGCCGCCGCCGCGTCGGTCGGCATAGACTTGTCCGATCGGTCCAGGGGGTCAAGACGCAATGCGTGATGGCGGTGGCGCGGCGCGCCGCGTGGTCTGCGTGCACGGCGCGGGCGGCGGCGGCTGGGAGTGGGGCATCTGGGCGCGCGTGCTCGGCGCGCACGGGCACGCCGTGCTCGCCGAGGATCTGGTCGCGGCGGAGGGCGGTCTCGCGGCGACGCGCTTCGCCGATTATCGCGAGCAGGTGCTGCGCTGGTGCGCCGCGTCGCCGATGCCGGCGGTGCTCGTCGGCGCGAGCCTCGGCGGCCTGCTCGCCTTGTCGGCGGCGGCGCACGCCGGCGTCGCGGCGCTGGTGCTGGTGAATCCGCTGCCGCCGAGCGGCAACGCCGCGCGCGCCGCGCCGTGGCCCGAGCTCGTGCCGTGGGCGCGCGAACGCTCGTTCGCGAGCACGCGGCGCGCGCTGCCGGACGCGGACGACGCGGCGCGCTTCCACGCGTTCCGCCGCTGGCGCGACGAGTCCGGCACGGTGCTGAACGAGGCGCACGCCGGCGTCGGCGCCGACGTGCCGCGCTGCCCGATGCTCGTGCTCGCGAGCGCGCACGACGGCACGGTGCCGCCGGCGGCGAGCCGCACGCTCGCGTATCGGCTCGGCGCGGACTTCGAGCTGGTCGCCGACGCGAGCCACGTCGGCGTCCTGCTCGGACGCCGCGCCGCGCGCGCCGCCGAGCGCGTCGCCGGTTGGCTCGCCGCGCGGCTCTCGGCCGGCGCGGTTTAACCGCGCTTTAGCGGCGGCTCACTATGCTGCGGCGACTCCGCCTGCCGCCGATGCCTTGATTCCGCAGCGCCATTCGTCGCCGACGCCGCACGCGCCCGTTCCCGACCGAAGTGCCTCGCCCCTGCATCAGCCGGGGCGGCTCGAATTCGCGGCCGACCGGCTGCCGTGGCAGCGCAGCCTGCGCTGGCGGGAACCGCCGCGCAATCGTCGCCTGTGGCTGCTCGCCTGGTTCGTCGCGATCCTGCTGACGCTGCTCGAGCTGGTCGGCTTCGGGCTCGCGATGCGCTCGTATCCGCAGCGGGCGCCGCTGCGTTCTCCGCCGGTGCAGGTCGTCCTGATCGAGCCGGAGCCGCCGGCCGTGCCGCCGCCGCCGGAACCGGAGCCGCCGCCGTTCGTGCGGCGGCCGAGCCGGGTCGCGGTCGCGCCGCCGAAAGTGCGGACGCCGCCGCCGAAGTCCGCGCCGGCGGCGCCGAGCGACGAGATGCGCGCGCGCATCGGCGAGGCCGGCGCGGCCGCGCCGGCGCCGCAGCTGTTCAATCCGGACGGTTCGGTCCGGCTCGACGCGCCGGTGCCGGCCGCGCCGAAGCCGGCCGAGAATCCGCGCGAGGCGGCCGCGCAGCGCTGGGCCGACATCGAGCAGCGCGGCCGCAATCCGCTGAACTGCAAGAAGACGCGCTTCGCGCGGGCGTTCGCGCCCGACGAGTCGGTCGGCAGCGGCATCGCGCGCAAGTACCTCGCCTGGGCCGGCCTGTACGATCCGCACGACACGCAGAAGCGCGCCGAGCGCGCGGCCGAAGGCTGCGACCCGGACTGAGCGTGACGAGGCGCGCGACGCGCCGCCGTGGTTCGCTCGGCGCATCGCCGGCGCGCGCTCGTCGATCGCCGCGCGCTCGACGCAGCCGCCGTCCGTGCCGCCGCGTCCGCGCGGCGTGGCGCGTCGCGGCGGCTATTCGTCGGGTTGCAGCACGAGGCTCTGGATCAGCTCCTCGCTCTGCATGCGCCGCCGGCGCAGGCTGCCGGCGGACTCGCGTCCGCTCGGCGCCGGCGCGTTGACCGAGGCCTTCGTCGGCGGCTCGCGCGGCGGGAACGCGAGCGTGTACGGCTCGCCGTACAGCGTCAGGTTCGGGTTGTAGCTCGAGTCGTTCTCGAGCAGTCCGGCCCAGCGCTTGCGCATGAAGCGGATCTCGCTGCGGAAGCGCTCCTGCTTCTCCGGCGTGTCCTCGTAGCCGCGCGAGGCCGATTCGTGGTGGTACAGCACGGCGAACGGCGTCCACAGGTTGCGGTAGCCGGCCTGCTCGACGCAAGCCGCGTTCGGAGAACGCAGAGACTCAAGCTTACCCGAAAGCGGCACTTCTCCTATTTCGTAGCCATTCGAATCCGCGTTGTCTTTTCCCATGTCTCCGCATCTCCTAGGATGCGCTCCAAATGCGCATAGAAGAGTTCAAAACATTTCGGACTTCGCAGCATTGCCGCCAACTGCGCAAGGTCCATTGAAGAACGACTCGGGACAATTTCGATGCTTGTCAGACCCCTCAGCAGCTCTCTCATACGATCCGCATAAAATCCGAACGATGCTAATTCACCCGAGTGGCACGGAGCGACCTGTAATCTTCGAATTATATCCAAGTTTGGGAGTGAGATTCTATTGAGCAGAGTGCTATTAAGCTTGTAGCGAACAACTTTTGGTGAAGTTCGCGACATGCTGAACATGTTTTGGTCATAGAAAATGAAGACAGCTTCGTTTCTTATGACGCGACAGACACGGAAGATTTGTAGCTATACTTGACTGTCGATGGTTGTATTTTCTCAAGTGGTTCCCGGCGAGGCGGTGGACTCGAGGTTGACGAGCAAGATCATGTAGATGAGTTCCCGAACCCCTGCAGGAAGATCGAGGAAATTGATGTTCGTGGCTAGCAGCCGAGGATGCGGTTGCCATGTTGAGCTTTTGGTGAGCTAAGGCAGGACCGACCTGACTTCAAGTGCTGGAACAGAGTTGTACTGATATAGTCGAGCCAGAGGTATTTTTTTGACGCGGACGCCAGATTTGAATGAAGTTATGAAGTTTTAGTGCGAAATGATCGTGTGGTGCCTAGATTGCCAGCATGGAAATGATCATATTTCACTTCCTTTTGCAACGTTCGTTGTCGGTTGATACGTCCCTCACGCGTTTGATCATGGCTGCCTTGCTCGCTCATGACGTCGTAGGCATGCTCGCGCCACATAAAGACTGCTAATTTCCACAGATGTTACAATCTGATACTCCCAGCATCAGAAAGTCTCCGCCCAAGGTTCAGGATACGGTCGGATATTTATTGACCTAAGGAGTAGGCACGTACAGATGAATGGGTCTCAAAAGCCATCACCTTCCTTCCAAGGTCTACCACACTCCAGCGCGCGCTTCTTCGGATCTTTGCCTCGTTCCATTGCTTCATGCGTGAGCCGGTTCAGCTCGTTGTTGATCTCCTTCGACCTCTCTATCTTCTCATTTGCTTCA
>DASWOS010000287.1:0-1653 GCA_036398645.1 Dokdonella sp.
CAACCCGGTGAACGCGCGCGCGAGATCGACGCCGTTGCGCAACTGCACGCCCTGCGCGAGCGCCGCGAGCGTCTCCAGGAAGCGATCGAGCACGGCGCGGTACTCGGGCCACGCGGACTCGTCCGCGCCGAAGCGGAACCAGAGCGTCTGCCAATCGCGCACGAAGCGGCCGGCGAGCTCGGCGACAGCCGGCATGCGCGGATGCTTCTCGGCCTCGCCGAGCAGGAACGAGACGTGCGCGCGCAGCTCCCAGTAGCTCATCGGCGACTGGCTGTTGACCGACTCGAACGCGAGCGGCGGCGGCGGTGCGCCGTCCTGCGGCGCGACGAAACGCGGCGTCCAGCCGGACTTCGGCACCGTGTGCGGCCGGCCCGCGTTGACGAGATCCCAGAACGCCGCGCCGCCGACGGTGTCGACGACGAGGTGGATGCGCTCGCGCTCGGCGTCGTTCAGCACGTGGTGCATGCGCCAGGTGTCGAAGATCCAGCACTCGCCGGCGGCCATGTTCACGGTCGCACCGCCGCACGAGAAGCGCACGGTCGGCTGCGTCAGGATCGGCACGTGCACGCGGACGCGCTCGGCCCAGTAGTAGTCGGAGTCGACGTGCAGCGTGACCTCGGCGCGGCCGGACAGGCGCATCAGGCGGATGCGGCCGAGCACGGCCTGCAGGCTCGCGAGCACCTGCTGCATGTACGGGCTCGCCAGCAGCGCCGGCGTCGGCCGCATCGGCCCCTCGAGCGCGTCGCCGCGCTCCGGGTCGCCGTCGACCGCGGCGATCGGCAGCGCGTCGTTGCCCGGAAATCCGCTCGGATGCGGCCGCCACAGGTTCACGTCGAACGCGGCGACCTCGGCCGCGAGCGCGTCCGCGTCGAACAGCAGCGGCAGCTGGATGAACGGAACCGGAAGCCTCATGCGAACCACCCGTCGGACGCCGCGGACGCGCAGGTCCGGGCAAACGCGCATGATACCGGGTCCGGACGCGGCGGACGCCGGCGCGGCGGAGCCTCGGCGCGTCCGCGGCGGGCCGTGCAGCGGACGCCCCGGGGGCCGCCGACGTGCGTCTCGTCAGGTTCGACGGCGGCGCACCGGACCGGCGCAGCGCGCGTCCACGTGGGCTTTCGTCAGCGTGACGCGCATTCGCCCGCCGTCGCACGCATCGCGGCCGCGCCGATCGCAGGCGCGCGCGACCGCGCTCGACGCGCGGTCGAGCGATCGCTCAGTCGGGCCGATAGACGTCGCCGCCGTGCTCGCGGAACTCGCGCGCCTTCGCGGCCATGCCTTCGGCGAGCGCCGCGTCGTCGCCGACGCCGTGCGCGTTCGCATAGTCGCGCACGTCCTGCGTGATCTTCATCGAGCAGAACTTCGGGCCGCACATCGAGCAGAAGTGCGCGGTCTTGTGCGCGTCCTTCGGCAGCGTCTCGTCGTGGAACTCCTTCGCCTTCTCCGGATCGAGGCCGAGATTGAACTGGTCCTCCCAGCGGAACTCGAAGCGCGCCTTGCTGAGCGCGTTGTCGCGCGCCTGCGCCGCCGGATGGCCCTTGGCCAGATCGGCCGCGTGCGCGGCGATCTTGTAGGTGACGATGCCGTCGCGCACGTCCTGCTTGTCGGGCAGGCCGAGGTGCTCCTTCGGCGTCACGTAGCAGAGCATCGCGG
>DASWOS010000288.1:0-12065 GCA_036398645.1 Dokdonella sp.
GCCGGCGGCGAGCCGCGCCGCGATCCTCGAGCACGCGGCCGACCTGCTCGAGCAGCGCCGCGCCGACTTCATCGCGCTCGCCGTGCACGAGGCCGGAAAGACGCTCGCCGCCGCGGTCGCCGAAGTACGCGAGGCGGCGGACCTCTGCCGCTACTACGCGGCGACCGCGCGCCGGCTGTTCGGCCATCCGGAGCACCTGCCCGGCCCGACCGGCGAATCGAATCAGCTGTCCCTGCGCGGGCGCGGCGTGTTCGTCTGCATCAGTCCGTGGAATTTCCCGCTCGCGATCTTCACCGGCCAGATCGCCGCCGCGCTCGCCGCCGGCAACGCGGTCATCGCGAAGCCGGCCGACCAGACCACGCTGATCGGCTGCGCCGCGGTCCGCCTGCTGCACGAGGCCGGCGTGCCGGAGGCGGTGCTGCAGTACCTGCCGGCGCAGGGCTCGATGGTCGGCCAGCGCCTGCTGACGCGGCCGGAGATCGCCGGCGTCTGCTTCACCGGCTCGACCGAGACCGCCTGGACGATCAACCGCACGCTCGCCGCGCGCGACGCGCCGATCGCCGCGCTGATCGCCGAGACCGGCGGCCAGAACGCGCTGATCGCCGATTCGTCGGCGCTGCCGGAGCAGCTCGTCAAGGACGTCGTCGTCTCCGCGTTCGACTCGGCCGGCCAGCGCTGTTCGGCCGCGCGCGTGCTCTACGTGCAGGACGACGTCGCCGATCGCGTCGTCGCGATGCTGGCCGGCGCGATCGACGAGCTCGCGGTCGGCGACCCGGCACTGGTCTCGACCGACGTCGGCCCGGTCATCGACGAGCCGTCGCGGCAGGCGCTCGTCGAGCACGCCGCGCGCATGGACCGCGAGGCTAAGAAGATCCGCGAGGCGCGGCTCGCGCCGGGCACCGAGCACGGCACGTTCTTCGCGCCGCGCGCGTACGAGATCCCGTCGCTGTCGCTGCTGAAGCGCGAGGTGTTCGGCCCGATCCTGCACGTCGTGCGCTGGAAGGCCGACGAGCTCGACCACGTCGTCGACGCGATCAACGCGACCGGCTTCGGCCTGACGCTCGGCGTGCACAGCCGCATCGATGCGACGATCGAGCACATCGCGCGCCGCGCGCGCGTCGGCAACGTCTACGTCAACCGCAACCAGATCGGCGCAGTCGTCGGCGTGCAGCCGTTCGGCGGCGAGAACCTGTCCGGCACCGGCCAGAAGGCCGGCGGCCCGCACTACCTGCTGCGCTTCGCGACCGAGCGCACGCTGACGATCAACACGACCGCGGCCGGCGGCAACGCGTCGCTGCTGACGCTCGGGGAGTGACGCGGCGGCGCGCGGAGCGTCGCGTCACGCAGGCTTCGGCCGGACGCGAGGCCGCGCCTGGTCCTCCGCCGCGGCGGAGGACCGCCTGCGCGTCGAGCGGCGGCGGCCCGACGATCTCTGCGCAGGTTCGCCTCGTGCCGCGGACGCGTCGAGGCGGCGATGCCGCGGCCGACGCCGTCGAGCCGCACCGGTCCGCGGTCCACATCGAGGACGTGCGCGTGACGCCTGCGCCCCGGTCCGACAAAGCGACGGGCGCCCGAAGGCGCCCGCCGGCACTCTCCCCAAACCGTGGAGCGATCAGAACGACAGCTGCGCGGAGACGCCGAGCAGGTTGCCGTAGCTCTCGAACGCGCCGCTCAGCGTGTCGAACGTCGCCGAGACGTCGTGCACGTGGCCGTCGCTGACGAACAGGTGCACGTAGCTCGCGTCGAAGCGCAGCCGGTCGCTGGCCTGATAGCCGATGCCGACCGCGACCCAGCGGCGCGTGCCGTCCGGAATGCGCGGATCGCGATGCGCGTCGACCGTCGGCGTCTCGTCGTAGGCGAGGCCGCCGCGCAGCGTCCAGCGCTCGTCGAGACGGTAGTCGGCGCCGACCGACGCGAACCAGGTGTTGCGGAAGTCGAAGATCGACGACGAGTTGAACGCCTGCTGCGCCGGGTTGCCGTAGTCGATGACCAGGCGCTTGAAGCTCGACCAGTGCGTGTAGCCGACGTCGACGCCGAAGCTCACGCGGTCGTTCGCCGTGTGCCACCAGCTCAGGTCCGCGTACGACGGCGTGTTGATGCTCGTATTGCCCTTCGTGTCGACGAACGCGCCGCCGAACAGCGGCAGCAGGTTCGACGGAACCTCGAACTTCGCGTCGCCGGAGATGTGATGGTCGATCTGCGAATGGAAGTTCAGGCCGAAGCGGTCCGCGTCGGTCGGCTTCCAGAGCAGGCCGACGCCCCAGCCCCAGCCCCAGTCGCTGCCCTTCAGCGTGCCGCGGCCGTCGGCTTCCTGCGGCAGCAGCTGCCCGTTCGTCGGCGACATCAGGATCGTGCCGAGGTCGATCGCCTGAGTCAGCTTCGCGTTCGTGCGCTGTGCGATCGCGCTGAGGCCGATCGAGAACTGATCGGACACCTTCCACGCGCCGGCCAGCGTCAGCGCCGGCGACTGCAGCTTGGTCTTCTGCGCCTGATAGCGGCCGATCCAGCGGTCGTGATAGTCGGTCTGGAAGCCGAACGGCGCGTTGATCGCGGCGCCGAACGCGAACTGATCCGAAATCGGAAGGATGTAGTGGAACGCCGGAACCGGCAGCGTCGTGCCGCCGTCGCCGCCGTGGTCGCCACTCAGCGGGCGGCCGAGCAGGTCGGTGCCGCTGCCGTGGAACTTCGTGCTGAAGTTGATCGCGGTGACGTCGGCCTGCAGGCACGACGTCTTGAACTCGGTCATCGCGGCCGGGTTGTTGACGACGACCGCGCAGTCGTCCGGCGCGGACGTCTTGCCGGCGTACGCGCGGCCCATGCCGAGCACGTCGTCCTCCTGCAGCTGGAACCCGGCCGCGTGCGCCTGCGGCCCGCAGAGCGCCGCGGCGACCGCGAGCGGCAGTGCGGCCAGCGCGGAGGCTAGGCGGGGGCGACGGGCTTCTTGCGACATGGAATGCTCCTTGGGGACGGCGCGCTTTGCAGGTTCATAACAAAATCCGCGGCGATCTTAGCCGGTCTGTCGGCGACGTATCCATCGTGCGCCGCCGCAATCGTCGCGCCGCACCACCGGCGCAGGCCTCGCGCCGGGCTGCCGCCGGCCCGGGGCGCGGCGACGCGCGGCGACGGACCGCCCCGCGCGCGTCGGGCGAACGGTCGCGCCGCGCCGCGCGCTCACGCGGCGGCGCGGTCGTTCTTCGCGAGCTCGCTCACCGCAGCGAGCGCGAGCTCGCTCAAGCCCTCGCCGCCGTCGCGCTCGACGTGCGCGAGCAGCTTGCGCCGCATGCGCGGCTCCCAGAAGCGGCGCAGGTGGCCCACGACGCCGTCGATCGCCGCCTGCCGGTCCGGCTCGGACGCGAAGAATTTCGCGATGTCGTTGACCATCGTGACCAGGCGCTCGGTGCTGCCCGCATGGTGTGCATGACGTTCGGCGTCGCTCATGTGACGATGCTCCTGTCGCAATCCTCCGCACGACCGCGCAGGCGCGCGGCGTTCGCGTAGATCGAATAGCCGTCGGCGCGCGCGAATCCGACCAGGGTCAGGTTCGTCTCGCCCGCGAGCGCGATCGCGAGCGCGGTCGGCGCCGAGATCGCGGCGAGGAAGCCGACGCCGACGGTGGCCGCCTTCATGACCATCTCGTAGCTCGCGCGGCTGGTGACGACGAGAAAGCCGGCGCGCGCGTCGATGCCGGCACGATGCATCGCGCCGATCAGCTTGTCGAGCGCGTTGTGCCGGCCGACGTCCTCGCGCAGCAGCACGATGCCGCCGTCGAGCCCGGCCCAGGCGGCCGCGTGCACCGCGCCGGTCGCCGCATTGATCGTCTGCCGGCGCTGCAGCTCGGCGAGCGCACGCTTCAGCGCCGGCTCCTCGACGTTCGGCGGCGCGGCGACGGCCGGCGGATGCCGCACCGCCGCTTCGAGCGTCTGCGCGCCGCAGACGCCGCAGCCGGTGCGGCCGGTCAGCTCGCGCACGCGGTCCTCGAGACGCGCGCCCTTCGCCGGCGGAATCGTCACGCGCAGCTCGATGCCGGCGAGCGCCTCGACGACCTCGACGCGCTCGCACTGCGCCGCGTCGTCGACGATCGCCTCGGACAGCGAGAAGCCGAGCGCGAAATCCTCGAGGTCGGCCGGGGTCGCCATCATGACCGCGTGCGGACGGTCGTTGTAGACGAACGCGACCGGGATCTCCTCGGCGACCGCGTCGCGCACACGCTCGACGCGGCCGCCGCGGTGGCGCTCGACGACGCGGACCGCGGCGCCGCGCGGCAGCGGACTCGCCGCGTCCGCCGCGGTGTCCGCGCCGGCGCCCGCGCACGCACCGCCGGGCGCCGCGACGCGCGCGCGTGTCGCGCGGCGCCGGTCCGGGTCCGCTACGCGCATGCGACCACCCCGCTACTTCGCGACCGCTTCGTCGAGCAGCTCCTGCTGGCGCTCGCTGAACGCGCGATAGCGCTTCTGCCACTCCGACGGCTGCGTCACACGCGTGACCTGCACCGCGGTGACCTTGTACTCCGGACAGTTCGTCGCCCAGTCCGAGTTCTCGGTCGTGATCACGTTCGCCCCCGAGAACGGGAAGTGGAACGTCGTGTAGACGACGCCCGGCTGCATGCGCTCGCTGACGGTCGCGCGCAGCACGGTCTCGCCGGCGCGGCTCTCGATGCCGACCCAGTCGCCGTCGGCGATGCCGCGGTCCTCGGCGTCCTGCGGATGGATCTCGAGACGGTCCTCGTCGTGCCAGAGGTTGTTCGCGGTGCGCCGCGTCTGCGCGCCGACGTTGTACTGGCTGAGGATGCGCCCGGTGGTCAGGATCAGCGGGTACTTCGCGTTGACCTTTTCCGCGGTCGGCACGTACTCGGTCGGCATGAAGCGGCCCTTGCCGCGCACGAACGCGTCGACGTGCATCGTCGGCGTGCCGTTCGGATGCTCCTCGTTGCACGGCCACTGCACGCTGCCGAGCTCGTCGAGCTTCGCGTAGCTGACGCCGTGGAACGTCGGCGTCAGTCGCGCGATCTCGTCCATGATCTCGGACGGATGCGCGTAGTTCATCGGGTAGCCCATCGCTACGCTGAGCAGCTGCGTGATCTCCCAGTCCGCGTAGCCGCCCTTCGGCCGCATGACCTTGCGCACGCGCGAGATGCGCCGCTCCGCGTTCGTGAACGTGCCGTCCTTCTCGAGGAACGACGAGCCCGGCAGGAACACGTGGGCGAACTTCGCGCTTTCGTTCAGGAACAGGTCCTGCACGACGATGCACTCCATCGCCGACAGCGCCGCGGTCACGTGCTGCGTGTTCGGGTCCGACTGCGCGATGTCCTCGCCTTCGATGTAGAGGCCCTTGAAGTCGCCGTCGAGCGCGGCCTCGAACATGTTCGGGATGCGCAGACCCGGCTCGTCCTGCAGATGCACGCCCCAGCTCTGCTCGAGCAGCGCGCGCGTCGCCTCGTCGGAGACGTGGCGGTAGCCGGGGAACTCGTGCGGGAACGAGCCCATGTCGCACGAGCCCTGCACGTTGTTCTGGCCGCGCAGCGGGTTCACGCCGACGCCCTCGCGGCCGACGTTGCCGGTCGCCATCGCGAGGTTCGCGATGCCGATGACCGTCGTCGAACCCTGCGAGTGCTCGGTCACGCCGAGGCCGTAGTAGATCGCCGCATTGCCGCCGGTCGCGTACAGGCGCGCGGCCGCGCGCACGTCGGCGGCCGGCACGCCGGTGATCGACTCGGTCGCCTCCGGCGAGTGGCGCTCCTCGGCGACGAACGAGCGCCACTTCTCGAACGAATCGAACTCGCAGCGCTCGCGCACGAAGGCTTCGTCGACGAGGCCCTCGGTCACGATCACGTGCGCGAGCGCGGTGACCAGCGCGACGTTCGTGCCGGGACGCAGTTTCAGGTGATGGTCCGCCTTGACGTGCGGCGAGCGCACGAGGTCGATGCGGCGCGGATCGGCGACGATCAGCCGCGCGCCCTGGCGCAGGCGGCGCTTCATCTGCGAGGCGAACACCGGATGGCCGTCGGTCGGATTCGCGCCGATGACGAAGATCACGTCGGCCTTCATGACCGAGTCGAAGCTCTGCGTGCCGGCCGACTCGCCGAGCGTCTGCTTGAGCCCGTAGCCGGTCGGCGAATGGCACACGCGCGCGCAGGTGTCGACGTTGTTGTTGCCGAAGCCGGCGCGCACGAGCTTCTGCACGAGGTAGGTCTCCTCGTTCGTGCAGCGCGACGAAGTGATGCCGCCGATCGACTCGCGCCCGTACTTGGCCTGGATGCGTTTGAACTCGGAGGCGGCGTAGTTGATCGCCTCCTCCCACGACACCTCGCGCCACGGATCGGTGATCTTCGCGCGGATCATCGGCTTCGTGATGCGGTCGGCGTGCGTCGCGTAGCCGATCGCGAAGCGGCCCTTGACGCAGGAGTGCCCGTGATTGGCGTGGCCGTCCTTGTTCGGCACCATGCGCACGACCTCCTCGCCCTTCATCTCGGCGCGGAACGAGCAGCCGACGCCGCAGTACGCGCAGGTCGTGACGACGCTGTGCTCGGCCTGCCCCAGCTCGATCAGCGACTTCTCCGACAGCGTCGCGGTCGGGCAGGCCTGCACGCAGGCGCCGCAGGACACGCATTCGGAATCGAAGAAGCTCTCGGCCTGGCTCGGGCTCACCTTCGAGTCGAAGCCGCGGCCCTGGATCGTCAGCGCGAGCGTGCCCTGCTGCTCGTCGCAGGCGCGCACGCAGCGCGAGCAGACGATGCACTTGGACGGATCGAACGTGAAGTACGGATTGCTCTCGTCCTTGGCGACGAAGCGCGGGTTCGGCCGTAGCGATTGAGAAGCGCGGCCACGGACGGCCGCGTCTTGATCTTCGCGATCGGGGACGAGCGCCTTGCCGACCGGGTAGACGTGATTCGCCCCGTCGTAGCCGTAGCGCACCTCGCGCAGGCCGACCGCGCCGGCCATGTCCTGCAGCTCGCAGTGGCCGTTCGCGGGGCAGGTCAAGCAGTCGAGCGGATGGTCGGAGATGTAGAGCTCCATGACGCCGCGGCGGAGATCGGCGAGCTTCGCGTTCTGCGTCGTCACCTTCATGCCGGGCGCGACCGGCGTCGTGCACGAGGCCGGATAGCCGCGCATGCCCTCGATCTGCACGAGGCAGAGCCGGCACGAGCCGAACGCGTCGAGCAGCTCGGTCGCGCAGAGCTTCGGGATGCGGATGCCGGCCTCGGCGGCCGCGCGCAGCACCGAAGTGCCGGCCGGCACGCTGACCTCGCGGCCGTCGATCGTCAGCGACACGGCCTGCGTCGCTTTCGACTTCGGTGTGCCGAGATCGGTTTCGTTGATCGACAACATGATCGCTACTCCCGCGCCTGCAGCGGCGCCTGGCCTGTTTCCGTGTCGTTGCCGCGAACGCGGGCTCCGGCTCGATGCCGCCACGTCGACGCGAACCGGATTCGCGGCCGCGCGGAAACGACGTCGACGCGCGTGCGCAGCGGCGTGCTCACGCGCGCACCGCGAAATCGCCGGCGAAATGCTCGAGCGCGCTGCGCACCGGATCCGGCGTCAAGCCACCGAGCGCGCACAGCGAGCCGAAGCGCATCGTCTCGCAGAGGTCCTTCAGCACGACGAGATTCTTCTCGCGTTCGACGCCGGCGCGGATGCGGTCGATGACCTCGACGCCGCGCGTCGAGCCGATCCGGCACGGCGTGCACTTGCCGCACGACTCCGCCGCGCAGAACTCCATCGCGTAGCGCGCCTGCTCGAGCATGTCGACGCCGTCGTCGAACGCGACGATGCCGCCGTGGCCGAGCATCGCGCCGATCGCGGCGAACGCCTCGTAGTCGAGCGGCGTGTCGAACTGCGACTCCGGCAGGTACGCGCCGAGCGGGCCGCCGACCTGCACCGCGCGGATCGGCCGACCCGAATACGAGCCGCCGCCGTAGTCGTAGAGCAGCTCGCGCAACGTCACGCCGAACGCCTTCTCGACGAGGCCCGGATGCTTGATGTTGCCGGCGAGCTGGATCGGCAGCGAGCCGCGCGAGCGGCCGACGCCGTAGTCGCGGTAGTACTCGGCGCCCTTGTCGAGGATGATCGGCACCGACGCGAACGAGATTACGTTGTTGATCACGGTCGGCCGGCCGAACAGGCCCTTGATCGCCGGCAGCGGCGGCTTGAAGCGGACCTGGCCGCGCTTGCCCTCGAGGCTGTCGAGCAGCGAGGTCTCCTCGCCGCAGATGTACGCGCCGGCGCCGAGGCGCACCTCGAGATCGAAGCGCCGGCCGCTGCCGTGCACGTCCGCGCCGAGCCAGCCCGCCGCGTAGGCGTTCGCGATCGCGGCGTTCAGTGCGCGATAGGCGTGCGGGTACTCGCTGCGCAGATAGATGTAGCCTTGCGTCGCGCCGACCGCGACGCCGGCGATCGTCATGCCCTCGACGAGGCAGAGCGGATCGCCTTCCATCAGCATGCGGTCGGAGAACGTGCCGGAGTCGCCTTCGTCGGCGTTGCAGACGACGTATTTCTGCGCCGCGTCGACGCCGCGCACGGTGTTCCACTTGATGCCGGTCGGGAACGCCGCGCCGCCGCGGCCGCGCAGGCCCGAATCGGTGACTTCCTTGACGATGTCGGCGCCGTCCATCGCCAGCGCGCGCTCGAGGCCGCGGTAGCCGCCGTGCGCGACGTAGTCGTCGACGCGGAGCGGGTCGGTCGTGCCGACGCGCGCGAAGGTCAGGCGCTCCTGACGCCTGAAATACGCGATGTCCTCGACCGCACCGAGCCGCGACGCGTGCGCCGCGCCGTGCAGGACGCCGGCGTCGAACAGCGCGGCGACGTCGGCCGCCGGCACCGGACCGTAGCCGACGCGTCCGGCCGGCGTCGCGACCTCAACGAGCGGCTCGAGCCAGAACAGGCCGCGCGAGCCGTTGCGCACGACGTCGACGGCGATTCCGCGGCGCGCGGCTTCGTCGGCGATCGCGCGCGCGGTCGCGTCGGCGCCGAGCGCGAGCGCGGTCGCGTCGCGCGAGACGTAGATCCGCGTCGCGGCGCTCACGGCGCCGCCTCGCGCGCGCGGCGCACGAGCGCGTCGAACGCAGCCGGCGTCACGCGCGCGTGCAGCTCGTCCGCACCGACCAGCACCGACGGTCCGCAACCGCAGTTGCCGAGGCAGTACACCGGCTCGAGCGTGATCGCGCCGTCGCGCGTCGTCTCGTGCCAGCCGACGCCGAGCGTCGCCTTCGCGTGCGCCTCGAGCGCGCGCGCGCCGAGCGCCTGGCACGCCTCCGCGCGGCAGATCTGCACGATCGTGCGGCCCGGCGCATGGCTGCGGAAGTGGTGGTAGAACGTGACGACGCCGTGCACCTCGGCGCGCGTCAGGTTCAGCTCGTACGCGATGACCGGCAACGCCTCCGGCGGCACGTAGCCGAGCGCGTCCTGCACCGCGTGCAGGATCGGCATCAGCGCGCCGGGCCGGCCTCGGTTCGCGTCGAGCGCGGCGCGCACCGCGGCGTCGACGGCCGGCGCGAGCGCCGGTGCCGGTGCGTGCCGCGCGCGGCGGCGCGGAGGATTCAGGGGTAGCGGTTCGGCTGCCATGGAAGGTCACTGCGGCTGCGGTGGTGGCCGCGGCGGTATTTTCGACGATCGACGCCCCGTTCGTCGAACCGTCCCGCGCGCACGGTCGTCACGAGCTCGAATGGAACAGCACGGTGACTTTCTGCAGCGTGATCCAGACGCCCCAGAGCACCGGCACCGCGATCGCGATCCAGGCCGCGTAGACGAGCGCCGGCGACGTCGCCGCCGAAGATCCCGCCGCGCGCGCGTGCGCTTCGTTCGCGACCGCGACGTCGCGCGCGCGCCTCCGCTCGGCGGCCAGTTGCTCGTCGGTCATGAAATGACGCTCCGCAACCGGACGCACGAGCAGGTTGCAGACGAGCCCGACGACGAGCAGGCCGACCAGCACGTACATCGTCGTGTCGTAGACCGTGTTGCGCGGCACGCCGGCGGCGAGCTGCGTGTCGCGCAGGTAGCTGATGATGAACGGACCGATCACGCCGGCGGTCGACCACGCCGTCAGCAGGCGGCCGTGGATCGCGCCGACCATCTGCGTGCCGAACACGTCGGCGAGATACGCCGGCACCGTCGCGAAGCCGCCGCCGTACATGGTCAGGATCACGCAGAACGCGGCGACGAACAGCCCCACCTGGCCGGCGTGGCCGAGGCTCGGCGCCGCAGCGTACAGCACGATGCCGAGCAGGAAGAACACGAAATACGTGTTCTTGCGGCCGAGATAGTCCGACAACGACGCCCAGAAGAAGCGTCCGGCGATGTTGAACAGGCTGAGCAGCCCGGTGAAGCCGGCCGCGATCGTCGCGATCTGCGCCTTCTGCGCCGCGTCGAGCTCGTTGAAGCCCGCGCTCACGCCGATCAGCCGGCCGCCGAACACCTCCTGCAGCATCGGCGACGCCATCGCGAGCACGCCGATGCCGGCGCTGACGTTCAGGCAGAGCACGCCCCAGATGAACCAGAACTGCGGCGTCTTCCAGGCCGTGTCGAGATGCACGTGCCGCGTCGTGATCATCGCCTTGTCGCCGGCCGCGACCGGCGGCGTCCATCCCGCCGGCGCCCAGCCGGTCGGCGGCACGCGATAGCCGAACGCGCCGATCAGCATCACGACGAAGTAGATGAGGCCCATGACGACGAACGTCTGCCAGACGCCGACCGAGGTCGGCGTCGCGAACGCCTTCATCAGCTTGTCCGCGAGCGGGGCGCCGATCATCGCGCCGCCGCCGAAGCCCATGATCGCCATGCCGGTCGCCATGCCGCGGCGGTCCGGAAACCATTTGATCAGCGTCGACACCGGCGAGATGTAGCCGAGGCCGAGGCCGACGCCGCCGACGACGCCGCTGCCGAGCCAGATCAGCCAGAGCTGATGCAGGTAGATGCCGAGCGCGCCGAGCAGGAAGCCGCTGCCCCAGCAGATCGCCGAGACGACGCCGGCCTTGCGCGGACCGACGCGCTCGAGCCAGCCGCCCCAGAGCGCGGCCGACAGGCCGAGGAACACGATGAACAGCGTGAACGTGATCGTCAGCATGCTGACCGACCAGTCGCAGCTCGTCGTGAACAGCGCGGAGACCCAGCTCGAGCCGGCCGGGCACGCGATCGGCGCGCCGATGCCGAGCGCTTTCGACAGCGGCAGCCAGAACACGGAAAAGCCGTAGGCCATGCCGATGCAGAGATGGATGCACAACGCGGCCGGCGGCACCAGCCAGCGGTTGAAGCCGGGCCCCGCAACCGTGCGTTCCTTCGCGAGAAGCCCTGCCGACGCCGGACCTCCCCGTCCCACGCTGTCGGGCGTGACGCTCATAGAACCCCTCCTGATGTGATTGTCGACCGCGATAGGCTTTCGTGAGCTTATTGGTCGCAATCATCTTCGACTCAGCGCAGACTCCGCACCACGCTACGAAAGTCTACATTAGGCTTTTCAAAGCACTTTTGGAGGCGCCGGCTTCCGATGTTCAAGGTCGCGATCGACGCGCATTGGCAGCTGCGCCGCGCCGACGGCAGCCCGCTCGTGCCGCGCTTGACGTCGCTGCTGGTCGGCATCCAGCACACCGGCACGCTCGCCGCGGCCTGCCGAGAGGCCGGCCTGACCTATCGCTACGCCTGGGGTCTGCTGCGCGAAGGCGAGCGCGCGTTCGGCCGGCCGTTGCTCGAGAGCCAGCGCGGCCGCGGCGCGAAGCTGACCGCGCTCGGCGAGCGCCTCGCCTGGGCCGACCAGCGCATCGCCGCGCGCCTCGCGCCGCTGCTCGACAGCCTCGCCTCCGAAGTCGAGGTCGAGATCGAGCGCGCGCTGTCGGTCGTGCAGCCGGTGCTCAGGCTGCACGCGAGCCACGGCTTCGCGGTCGAGGCGGTGCGCGAGTTCCTCGTCGGCCGCGAGATTCCGGTCGACCTCAAGTACCGCGACTCCGACGAGGCGCTGAACGCGCTCGCCGACCGCCGCTGCGACCTCGCCGGTCTGCATCTGCCGCTCGGCGAGCTCGCCGGTGCGGCCGCCGCGCACTATGCCGAGCGCGTCGGCTCGGACTGGACGCTGATCCACAT
>DASWOS010000289.1:0-9967 GCA_036398645.1 Dokdonella sp.
GCCCCTGGGCGGCACCACGGGTGCGCCGCGCGCTGCGGCGCATTTTTACGCGCGGCTCCGTCGTAGCGCGGCACGCGCGATTCAGCGGCGCGGCATCCGTGTCGCGTACGCGCCGTGCGGCGGCGCGCAGCATGCGTTCGGCGATCAGCACGAGCGGAGCCGCGAGCGCGAACGCGCGTGCGGCGCGACGATCCACGATCAAGGCCGTCGCCAGATCGGCCACGGTCGGCGCCGCCGCTGTGGCCGGCCAGCCCCAGAGCTTCAGCGGGCGTCGCGCGCGTGCGCTCATCCGAGCGCGTCCGTGGCGGAGCTGAGCGGCACCGCGACGGACGGCTGCCGCTGGCGCGCGATCCGTAGATAGACGCCGCTGCCGAGCACCGCGCTCGCAGCGAGATCGAACAGCGCCCACGGCAGTTTCAGCGGCAGGCCGCCGTAGTCGCCGAAGCGCAGCGGTCGCGACAGCTCGAGCACGCGCAGATACCACGGCATCGACTGAAACCGCGAATGTAGAAGTTGTCCTGCGTGACGCCGGCGCCGCTCGCCGCGTCGGTACGTACGCCGGCGGCGTAGTGCAGCGTGTCGGTCAGGTTCTGCACGCCGCGGTCGTCCATCTGATCGCATGCGACGACCGAGATCGACTGCGGCGTCTCGATGATGGGCGTGTCGGTCTTCGTCGCGCTCGCGGCGTCGACCGCCACGTCACCGACGCGTGCGCCGTAGACCGTCACCGGCGCGAGCTCGGTCGCGGAGCTCGGCGGCGCCTCGCTCGCGTCGTCGACCGCCGGCGCGCTCGGCGCGGCGTCCGTCGCCGACTGCGCGAGCGCCGCGACGGCCTGCAGCGACAGCACGAGCACGATCGACGGATGAACGCGTCCGCGCCTTGCGTTCAATTCGCCCATCGTGCCGTCTCTCCCCTGTCGTACGTCGTCGAGTGACCGCCGTCGGCATCGTCGCTACGATGCCGACGGACGCCTGCGAACGCGATCGCGTCGACGTACCGCAGCGGTGTCGATAATGACAATTATTCTCACATCGGCCGATCAACGCCGGATCGCGCCGCGTTCGCCGACGTGCGTCGCGGAGCCGTCGCGAAACTCGATCGCGCCGGCACCGATCACCGGCGCGGCCGGATCGCAGGCGCGGCTGCTCGGCGCGCCGGCCCGCGGCCCGGACGTCGAATCGTCAGCCGTCCATCCGCTGCGGCGACGTTCGCACGCCTGGGCGGAACGTTCGCGGACGCGCCGGGCCGGTTCGCGGTGCTCCGCCGTTTTCGACACACGCAGCGCCGGCCGCGCTTTCGCGATCGCGCGCGACCGGACGCGTCCGCTGCCGCGCGCGAGTTCGCGCACCGGCACGCGTTTCGCCGCCACCGGTCGGCTACGACCGGTCTCCACGAGCCGTCGGCAGCGTCCGCGCCGAACGCCTGCGCCGGACAGCGCCGGCTCAGCCGACGTACTTACATTGCGTCCGTCACGATCCACCGGACCGAAGGAGACGCCATGGATTACCTGAAGCTGACGCTGTCGCCCGCGGAGCTGCTGCTGCGCGGCACGCTGATGTTCTGGTTTCTGTTTCTCGTGCTGCGCTTCGTGCTGAGGCGCGACATGGGCTCGGCCGGCATCTCCGACATCCTGTTCATCGTGCTGCTCGGCGACGCGGCGCAGAACGGCATGATCGGCCAAGGCCAGAGCGTCGCCGATTCGATGTCCTTGATCGCGGTGCTCGTCGCGTGGAACTACTCGCTCGATTTCCTCGGCTACCGCTTTCGCTTCTTCGAGTGGCTGACCGAGCCGGCGCCGATCTGCCTGATCCGCGACGGCCGTCTGCTGCGCAAGAACATGCGACGGCAGCACCTGACCGACGCCGAGATCCGCGCGAAGCTGCGCGGCGAAGGCATCGAGAACGTCGCCGACGTGCGCCGCATGTACCTCGAGTCGGACGGCTCGTTCAGTACGCTGCGGCGGCGCCATCAGCCGCGCGCCTGATCGGATCGCCGCGCACGCCGCGGCCGTGGACCACGCGGTCGCGGTGTGCACGAGATCCGCCGGCTCGGCTCTGCTCTGCTCGGCGCGGCGTCCGCGGCCGTCGGCGCCGCGTCCGACGTGGCGGCGGCGCCTCGTCGTCGATCGCGGAGGCGCTATACGATCGGCCCGAGGCGGCGGCTGCGACCTTCCCGGCGGATGCGCGTACCTCGTTCTCCGGTCTCGTCGAGAGCGCCGCGTCGCGCGCACGCATCGGCGATCTCGACGCACGCGCAGTCTGCACGCGGAAACGCCGCGCGTGCGCTCGCCGCGCGGCGCGATGCGCCAGCGCTCGCGCGGCGCCTTCGCGCCGATCGCGCAACGGATGAACGCCTGCGCCCCGCGACGGCCGCCGTTCAGGCCGGTGGCGTAGCGTCGGCCGCAGCGTCGCTACCCGAGGTACCCCATGAAACGATGTACGCCGATCCTCGCGGGCCTCTGCGTCGCCGCGTTCGCCGCGTCCCACGCGGCCGCGGCCGCCGAAGCCTATCTCGTCGACACCGCCGATCTGTACGCCGGACCCGACGTCGATTACCCGCAGATCACGAGCGTGCCCGGCGGCGCGCCGGTCGAAGTCTACGGCTGCACGAGCGGCTGGGAGTGGTGCGACGTGCAGGCCGGTCCGGATCGCGGCTGGGTCGGCGGCGACTATCTGCAGTATCAGTACCAGGACCGCTGGGTCGTCGTGCCGACGTACGGCGCGCGCATCGGCATCCCGATCGTGGCGTTCGCGCTCGGCACGTACTGGGATGCGCATTACCGCAGCCGACCCTGGTACGGCCGCCGCGAGGAATGGGCGCACCGCGGTCCGCCGCATCGGCCGCCGCCGCGGCCGCACGCGCACGTGCAGCCGCACGTGGAGCAGGCGGGGCATCCACCGCGCAATGCGCCGGCGGGCCGTGAGGCCGGCGGACGCGGCGTGGACGTGCGCACGTCGGGCGCGGAGACGCCGCTGCGTCACGTGCGGACGCAGACGCCGCCGACCCGCGCGAACCCGCCGCGTCGCTCCGCACCGGCGTCGAACGCGCCGAACACCGCGAATGCCGCGGCGCCGGACGCGCGCGAGCGCGCGCCTGCGCGGGCTGCGGCCGCGCACCCCGGCGCGCCGCAGACCGGTGCGCGGCCCGCGCGTGCGGCGGAGCCGGCGAAGGCGGCCTCGCCGCGTCCGGCACCGGGCGCGAAGCCGGCCGACGGCGGTCAGAAGCGCGAGCGGAACGATCAGCACGAGCGGAACAACGACGGCGGTCATCCTTGAGCCGGTCCGGTCCCACGCTGCTGCGTCCACGGCCGTCCATTGCGTCTACGCACGGCCGTCGTCGACGCGCGCACCCGCTCTCGGTCGATCGCCGCAAGATCGGCCGCGCGCCCGCGGCGCGAAGACTTGCAACGTCGGCGAGCTCGGCCGCTGCCGGGTCCCTGTAGGAATGCTAAATCCGCGCGGCGCATGGCGGGTCGCGCTTTGTCGGCGTTCACGCGGCGGCTTCTAGGCTGAAAGTGCTCCGATCCGGAGCCGTTCGGATTTCGCAGGAGGAAGCATGAGTCCAATCCAGCAACCGAGCAGGCCGCGGCCGCAACCGACGCCGGGGCGTCCGCGTCAGGAGCGCCCGGCAGCGGGACGGCGCGCCGCAGAGGCGTCGCCGTCGCGGCCCGGCATGCCGGAGGGTCCGCGCCGTCACGGTGCCGATTCGGTGTAGCCGCGCTGACGCGGCCACGGACCAGACCCATAGAAAAATTCATAGAAGCTAGAGAGGTGAAGCCATGAACTTGAACAAGAAGACCCCGTTCGTACTTTCGACGCTGGCCGCACTCGCGGTCGTCTCGTTCGGCGCCACCGCGCCGGCGTTCGCGGCCGACGACGACACGCCGACGAAGTCCGACCAGCCGGTCACCGACACCTGGATCACGACGAAGGTCAAGACCGAGCTGGCCACGACCGACGGCGTGAAGAGCACCGACGTCAGCGTCAAGACCGTCGACGGCGTCGTCACGCTGACCGGCGTGCTCGCGACCAGCACGGCCGTCAAGAAGGCCGTGGCCGCTGCGGAAAGCGTCAAGGGCGTCAAGCGTGTCGATTCGTCCGGCCTGAAGTCGCGCGATTGACGACCGGGCACGGCTTCGACCGAATCCCAACGTTTCGTAATCAGGAGAACACCATGAACGAAGACAAGATCAAGGGCCAGTGGAAGCAGCTCGCCGGCAAGCTCAAGGCGAAGTGGGGCAAGCTGACCGACGACGACCTGCGCGTCGCCGAAGGCAACAGCGAGTACCTCGCCGGCAAGATCCAGGAGCGCTACGGCATCGCCAAGGACGAGGCGCGCCGCCAGGTCGACGAGTTCGACCGCGGGCTGTAAGCGTTTCCCGTAAGAGCTTCGACGCGGCGCCGCCGGATCGCGGCGCCGCGTTTTCCTTCCGCGAACGGAGCGAAATCATGGGCAAGTACTTCATCGCGTGGCTGCTCGGCGTGCCGGCCGGAGTGCTGATCCTCGTCTACCTGTTCTTCCACGTGTTCTAGCCGAGCGAGGCCGCGGTGCGCGGCCCGCGCGGTGTCGACGACGCGGCGTCCGCGAACGCTGCGACGCCCTACCCGTATCGGCACGCAAGCGCGCCGCCGATCTCGAACTTTCGACGACGGCAAACGGAGACGACGCGATGCGACACCCGCTGCAAGCCGTTCGATTCGTGCGCCGCGCGCTCGTCAGCGGCAGCGTCGCGAGCCTCGTGTCCACCGCGTTCATCGCCGCCGCGAGTCGGCACGAGACCGGCTTCGCCGCCGCCGGCACGAACGCGCCGAGCCAGATCCTCTGGGGCGTGCCGCAGCGGCCGCGACTTCGGTTCCGCGCGCGCTGGACGATTCCGGGCTATCTGATCCATCACCTGAGCGCGATCTGGTGGGCCGCCGCCTACGAGAGCCCGGCCGTGCGCGAACGCGTACCGCAGCCGTTGCCGCGTGCGCTGCTCGTCATGCTCGCCGCCGCCGCATTCGACTACGGCTGCCTGCCGCGCCGGCTGACGCCGGGGCTCGAAGGCCCGTTGTCGCGCGGCGCGGTCGCCGGCGCGTTCACCGCGATCGGCGCCGGCCTCGCGCTCGGCTCGTGGCTGCAGGATCGGCCACCGCGGTTGCGTGCGGCGACGTTGCGGCGTCTCGCCGGCGAAGCGCGCCGATGAGCGCGACACGGCCGATCTGGATCGACCGCTCGGCCGAAGCGCCGGCACTGGCGCCGCTCGAATCCGACGCGGGCACCGACGTGCTCGTCATCGGCGCCGGCATCGCCGGACTCTCCGTCGCGCTCGCGCTGCTCGAGAACGGCCGCGACGTGCTGCTGCTCGACAAGCACGCGGTCGGTGCCGGCCAGACCTCGCGCAGCAGCGCGCATCTCGCCGACGCGCTCGACGACCGCTTCTACCGTCTCGAGCGCTGGCACGGCGGCGACGGCGCGCGGCTCGCGGCGCAGAGCCACGCCGAGGCGATCGACCGCATCGAGCGTCGCGTCGCCGAATTCGGCATCGACTGCGATTTCGCGCGCGTCGACGGCGGCCTGGTCGGCGCGACACACGACGACGCCGCGGAGCTGCATCGCGAGCTCGACGCCGCACGCCGTGCCGGCCTCGACGTCGAATGGCTCGAGGGGGGCCTTCCGGGACTCGAGGCGTTCGGGCCCGCACTGCGCTTCCCGCGGCAGGCGCGCGTCGATCCGCTGCGCTACGTCGCCGGGCTCGCCGCGGCCGTGCGTGCGCGCGGCGCGCGGTTCGCGCGCGCCGAGGTCGTCGAGGTCGACTCGGCGCACGCGCCGTTCGCACGGACCGCCGACGGGCGGCGCATCGATGCCGACGCGATCGTCGTCGCGACCGACGTGCCGTTCCACGAGAGCGTCGCGATCCACACGAAGCAGGCGCCGTACCGCACCTACGTGATCGCGGCGACGGTGGCGACCGACGCGTTGCCGGACGTGCTGCTCTGGGACACCGCCGACCCGTACCATTACGTGCGCCGCGTCGGCGCCGAGCGCGGCGACGGCCGCGTGCTCGCGCTGTTCGGCGGCGCCGACCACAAGACCGGCCAGACGCTGCACGGCGATCCGTTCGACGCGCTCGCCGCGTGGACGCGCGCGCATTTCGGCGAGATCGCGATCGAGCGCGCTTGGTCCGGACAGATCCTCGAGCCGATCGACGGGCTCGGCTTCATCGGCGCCGATCCCGGCGGCCGCGACGGCGTCTACGTCGTGACCGGCGACTCCGGCAACGGACTGACGCACGGTACGCTGGCCGGGCCGTTGATCGCGGCGCTGATCGACGGACGCGAGCATCCGTGGCGCGAGCTCTACGATCCGCGCCGACGTCCGCTGCGCGCGCTCGGCACCTGGCTCGCCGAGAACGCGAACGTCGCCGCGCAGTACGGTGACCGGCTCGGCCCGGGCCGCGCGCGGCCGCTCGCGCGCGGCGACGGCGCCGTCGTCCGCGAGGGGCTGCACCGCATCGCCGTGCATCGCGACGCGGACGGCGCACTGCACGCGTTCTCGGCGCTGTGCCCGCACCTCGGGTGTGCGGTGCGCTGGAACGCGATCGAGCGCAGCTGGGACTGCCCGTGCCACGGCTCGCGCTTCGACGCGCGCGACGGCCGCGTGCTCGACGGGCCCGCGGCTCACGGGCTGACGCCGCTCGACGTCGGCGGCGGCTGAGGCACGCGCGATGAACGCGCCTGCGGACCTCGCCCGATACGGTGCGCCTACGCGGATCATCGTGATCGGCGGCTCGGCCGGCAGCCTCGCCGCGTTGCGTACGATCCTGCCCGCGCTGCCGGCCGACCTCGCCGCGCCGGTCTGCATCGCCGTGCACATCGGCCGCTATCCGGGACGGCATTCCTCGCTCGAGCTCGTCAGCGCGCTGCCGCTCGCGTTCGCCGCCGACGGCGAGGCGTTGCGCGCCGGACGCGTATACCTCGCGCCGCCGGACCACCATCTGCTGGTGACGCCGCGCGCACTCACGCTGTCGCGCGGCCCGCGCGAGAATTTCGTGCGCCCGGCGATCGACCCGTTGTTCCGCTCGGCCGCGCAGGCGTTCGGTGCCGGCGTGATCGGCGTCGTGCTGTCCGGGCGCTTGAACGACGGCACCGCCGGGCTCTACGAACTGAAGCAGCACGGCGGCACGACGATCGTGCAGGACCCGGCCGACGCGGACGAGCCGCAGATGCCGGCGAGCGCGCTCGCGCACGTCGAGATCGACCATCGCGTGCGCGCGGACGCGATCGCGCCGTTGCTCGCGGCGCTCGCGGCGGCGCCGTTCCACGTCGTCGCACCCAGCACGCGCGCAACCGACGCATCGGCGGACGCCTCGGCGGTCGAGCACGGCACGGCGCAGCCGTTCGCGCTGATCTGCCCCGAGTGCGGCGGCGCGCTGCGGCGCCGCGAGATCGGCCTGCTCGCCGCATTCGAGTGCCACATCGGACATCGCGTGACCGCCGAGGTGCTCGCGGCCGCGCAGCTCGCCGAGCTCGAACGTCACGGCGAGACGATGCGGCGCCTGCTGAACGAGCGCGCGCAGCTCGCGCGTTCACTCGGCGCGCAGGCGCGCGCGGCCGACGACGACGCGTCGGTACGGCACTGGGAAGATACCGCGCGCGAGGCGATCGAACGCCGCGGCGCGCTCGACGCGGCGCTGCACGGCCCGACGACGGCCGACGACTAAGCGCGGCGTCACGCGGAGTCGTCGGCTCCGCTGTCGGCAGCGCCGCGCGCGGCACCGTCGACGCCGCCGCCGGCAGCGCCCCCGGCGGCGCCGCCAGCAGCCCCATCCGCAGCACCGTCGGCAGCGCCGTGGGCAGCGCCCTCTACAGCGCCGTCGGCGGCACCATCGGCGGCGCTGTCGGCTTCACCATCGACGGCGCCTTCGGCAGCGCCGTCGACCGGAGCCTGCCATTGCTCGACCAGGTCGAGCAGCGTCTGCAGCGAGATCGGCTTCGTCAGGTGATGGTCGATGCCGGCCTGCTCGCTGCGATGGCGGTCCTCCGGCATGCTGAGGCCGGATACGGCGACGATCAGCGCCGACGCGACGTGCGCGTCCTTGCGCAGCTCGCGCGCGACGTCCCAGCCGGTCATGTCCGGCAGGTTGATGTCGAGCAGCACGATGCTCGGCGAGCGCGCGACCGCGGTCTCGAGCGCGCTGCGGCCGTCCGGTGCGACCTCGACCTCGAACGAGGCGAGCTCGAGCATCAGGCGCAACGCGTCGGCCGCGTCGGCGTTGTCGTCGACGATCAATACGAGCCGTTTCTCCGGCACGGTGCGCGGTCGCGGCGCGATCGCGCCGCCGCGCGCCGGCGACACCGGCAGGTACACCGAGAACGTGCTGCCGTGGCCGATTCCGGCGCTCTGCGCGCTGATCTCGCCGTCGTGCTGCTCGACGAGCTGTTTCGTCAGCGTCAGACCGAGGCCCATGCCCGGGCGCGCGACCGGCCGCTCCGGATCGACCTGGGTGAACGGCTCGAAGATGCGCCCGAGCATCGACGGATCGATGCCGACGCCCTCGTCGCTGATGCGCACGACCGCGGACTCGCGAAGGCGTGCGTGCGGCGGCGCCGCCGCCGCCGCGGACGGTGCCGGTTCCTGCGCGACGACGACCCAGATCCGCGAGCCGCGCACGGAGAACTTGATCGCGTTCGCGAGCAGGTTCGAGAAGATCTGGTCGAGGCGCAGCGGGTCGGCCTCGACGAGCACCGGATGCCCGGGCAGCTCCGTGATCACGCGGATCTCGTGCGCGGCCGCGTCGGCGGCGACGACGTCGATTGCGTGGCGCAGCGCCTGCACGAGGTCGAGCTGCGTCTTCTGCAGCCGCACGAGGCCGTGCGTGATGCGGCCGAGGTCGACGAGGTCCTCGAGCAGCCGCGCCATGTTCGCGGTCTGGCGCAGCAGGATGCCGCGCGCGATCGCATACGGCTTGCTGGCCGGATCGGCCGCGCCGATGACCTGCACCGCGTTCGTCGCCGCGGCGAGCGGCGTGCGCAGCTCGTGTGCGAGCACGGCGAGGAACAGGCCCTTGGTCGCGTCGGCTTCGCGCAGCGCGGTCTCGGCGACCTTGAGGTCGTCGATGTCGAACGAGCAGCCGACGTAGCCGAGGAACTCGCCGCTCTCGGTCGTGCGCGGCGCCGCGACGGATTTCATCCAGCGGTACTCGCCGTCGGCGCGGCGCAGGCGGAACTGCGCCTCGAACGGCTGCCGCTTCGCGAAGCGCTCGCGGTACAGCGCGAGATAGGCTTCGGCGTCGTCGGCGTGGATGTAGCGCACCCACTGCTCGCGGGTCAGCATCGACTCGGTCGCGCCGACGAACTCGCGGTACGCGCGGTTCGCGTAGCGCGTCTCCTCGAGGTCCATGACCCAGATCAGCACCGGCGCGCTGTCGGCGAGCCGCGCGAAACGCGACTCGGTCTCGCCGAGCGCCTGCTCGGTGCGCTTGTGCAGATCGACGTCGATCAGCATCAGCACGGCGCCGTCGATCTTGCTGTCGATCGTCTTGTACGCACGCGCGCGCAGCAGGTACCAGCGTCCGCTGCGGTCCTGCACCTCGCGCTCCTTCACGGTCACGGTGTCGACGACCTCAAGCAGCAGCTGTTCGAGATCCGGAACCGGAATCGGCAGCTTGATGTCGCTGATCGGCCGGCCGACGTCGGTCGGGATCAGGTTCAGCACCTTCTCCGCGGCCGGCGTCAGGCGGCGGATGCGCAGGTCGCGGCCGAGCATGACGATCGCCATGTTCACGCTCGCGAGCAAGTTCACGAGGTCGTTGTTCGATTGCGACAGCTCGAGGTTGCGGTTCTGCAACTCGTCGTTGACGGTCGCGAGCTCCTCGTTGCTCGACTGGATCTCCTCCTTCGAGGTCTCGAGCTCCTCGTTGATGCTCTGCAGCTCCTCGTTGGCCGACTGCACTTCCTCGTTGGCCGACTGCAGCTCCTCGTTCGC
>DASWOS010000290.1:0-9478 GCA_036398645.1 Dokdonella sp.
TGGCGCCGGGTTCGGTCCGTCCAGGCGCGCGCGACGCCGTGGCGCGCGGTGCGGATCGTCCTCTTCGTGCGGCGCGAGTGTGTCGTCGCGCCGGGAAAATTGATAGGCAGGAGCGGCAAACTCATTGTTCGGGAATCGGAACGGTTCTAAGCTGCCGGCGCCGTCCGGTCAGGGGATCGCGAGCGATGCACGACCTCAACGACATCCTGTACTTCGCGAAGATCGTCGAGCACGGCAGCCTCAGCGCGGCGAGCGATGCGCTCGGCGTCGCGAAGTCGGTGCTGAGCCAGCATCTCGCGCGACTCGAGTCCTGCCTCGGCGTGCGCCTGATCCAGCGCACGACGCGCAAGCTGCAGATCACCGACGTCGGCATGCGCTACTACCAGCGCTGCCGCGCCGTGCTCGCCGAGGTCGAGCGCGCGAGCACGGTCATCGACGACGCGCGCGGAACGCCGCGCGGCACCGTGCGCCTGACCAGCCCGATCAACTTCTCGCAGGCCGTGCTCGCGCCGATCCTGTCGGCGTTCATGCGCGAGTACCCGGACGTCGAGGTCGTGCTCGACATCACGAACCGCGAGATCGATCTGATCGCGGAAGGCTACGACGTCGCGCTGCGCATCGCGCCCGGCATCCGCGCGTCGACGCTGGTCGTGCGCTCGTTCCTGCTGAAGCAGCACATGCTCGTCGCGAGCCCGGCGTTCGTCGAACGCCACGGCGAGCCGCGCACGCCGGAGGACCTGCGCGGGCTCGCGAGCCTCGGCGGGCTGCACGGCACGAGCCGCGGCGGCCGCCACGTCTGGCACCTGAGCGGGCCCGGCGGCGAGACGCGCCTGGTGCCGCACAGCCCGCGTTTGGTGACCGAGGACATCATCGTGCTGAAGCTCGCCGCGCTCGCCGGCTGCGGCGTCGCCGAGCTGCCGCCGGTCTCGTGCCGCGACGAGCTCGCCGACGGCAGCCTCGTGCAGCTGCTGCCGGAATGGACGCTGCCGGACATGAGCCTCCACGCGGTGTTCCCGTCGCGCAAGGGGCTGACGCCGGCGGTGCGCTGCTTCATCGACTATCTGTCGCTGCACCTGCGCGAGGCGCTCGACACCGTGATCTCCGGCACGATGCGCTTCAGCATGGTGCCGCACGAGAGCGACGCGGCCGCGTCGCTGCGGCGCGCGTCCTGAGCGGCGGCCGGCGCCGCCGCGCGCCGATCAGCCGCCGCGGTCCGGCGCCGGCGCGCCGTGCGCCGCGTTCGCGGCTTTCGCCTTCGCGATCGCGTCGGCGACTTCCTTCGGCATGTAGGTCTCGTCGTGCTTGGCGAGCACCTCGGTCGCGACGAAGCGGCCGTCCTGCAGCGCGCCGGTCGCGACGACGCTCTGACCCTCGCGGAACAGATCCGGCAGGATGCCGGTGTACTCGACCGGAATCTGCTTGAAGCGGTCGGTCACGACGAAGTCGACCCGCAGCGAGTCACCCGCGCGCCGAATCGAGTGCTCGAGCACGACGCCGCCGAGCCGGAACCGCGCCGACGGCGGTGCATGGCCCGCGTCGACCTCGCTCGGCGAGTAGAGATACGTCATGTTCTGCTGCAGCGCGAACACGGTCAGCGCGGCCGCGACCGCGACCGCGGCGAGCACGAGCGAGATCACGATCAGGCGGCGCTTGCGCGTCGGCGTCATGCGGCGTTTCCCCGGCGCGCCTCGCGCCGGCGCAGGCGGCCGCGCAGCTCCGCGAGGATGCGCCGGCGGCGCAGGCGCGGCGCGACGGCCTCGATCGCGAGGACGACGAAGAACACGGCGTAGGACGGCCAGACGTAGGCGCCGTAGCCGCCCATCGCGAGGAATTCGCGCATGGATCGCGCTCCGGACGGACGGGAGCGCTGAGCCTACCAAATTCGCGCATGCAGGCGCGGCCGGCGGCGCGGCGAAACGTCGCGAGCGCGGCACGCGCGTGCGCGGAGCGCCGGAGCGGCCGCCGGCTCGTGCGCGCCGGCGTGGACGCCGCGGCAGCGCGCACGCGCGCTCGCCGCACGGGCCGGGCTTGCCGGCCGCGCCGTGATCGAAGCCGCGGGAGAGCCGCGGCGACGCGGGACTTCGCGCGGGACGCGCGTCGTCGGACGCGGCGCGAATCAGTCCGCCGTCTCGGGCCGCGCGGCCGCGCCGAGCGCGATCGCCCGCACCCAGTCCTTGCCGCCGTCGAGCTCGAGCAGGCCGTTCCGCGTGCGCGCGAGCAGGCTGCCGAAGAACCAGAGGTGCGTGGCCAGCGCGACCGTCAGCAGCGGCCACAGCATTGACGTGTCGATCCGCGACGGACCGAGCAGGCGCACGGTCGAACCCTGGTGCAGCGTGTTCCACCAGTTCACCGAGAAGTGCACGATCGGCACGTTGACGACGCCGACCAGCGCGAGGAAACCGGCCGCGCGCGCGGCCTGGCGGCGGTCCTCGACCGCGTGATACAGGCCGATCACGCCGACGTAGAGGAACAGCAGCACGAGCTCCGAAGTCAGGCGCGCGTCCCAGGTCCACCACGCGCCCCACATCGGCTTGCCCCAGAGCGAGCCGGTCACGAGCGTGATCGCGGTGAACGCGGCGCCGATCGGCGCGCTCGCCATCGCGAGCACTTCGCTGAGCTTGATGCGCCAGACCAGTGCGACGAACGCGTTCGCGGCCATGAAGAAGTACGCGAACAGGCTCATCCACGCGCACGGCACGTGGATGAAGATGATCCGGTACGCATCGCCCTGCTGGTAGTCGCGCGGCGCGAGCACGAGCCCGCCGTAGAGCCCCGCGAGTCCGAGCAGCAGACCCGCGCCGAAGCACCACGGCGTCAGCGCGCCGGCGATGCGGTAGAACGTCGGCGGCGAGCCGATCCGGTGGAACCAGAGCGTCAATGCGTTCATGACAGCGAGATCCGAAGCGCGGCCGCGCAGGCCAGCGGCGCGAGCACGAGCGCGAGCACGAGGCCGGCGCCGAGCCAGAGCAGCGGCGCCGCGTACGGCAGCGCGGCCTGCGCCGCGTTGCAGGCGCCGGCGCCGAAGATCAGCACCGGCACGTACAGCGGCAGCACGAGCAGGGCCAGCAGCATACCAGAGCGGTGCATGCCGACCGTCAGCGCGACGCAGACCGCGCCGATCAGGCTGAGCAGCGGCGTCGCCAGCAGCAGCGCGGCGACGAGCACCGGGCGCACCGCGTCGGGCAGGTGCAGCAGCTCGCCGAGCAGCGGCGACAGCACGATCAGCGGCAGCGCCGTGGTCAGCCAGTGCACGGCGATCTTGCACGCGAGCAGCAGCGAAAGCGGATGCGGCGACAGCACGAGCTGCTCGAGCGAGCCGTCCTCGTAGTCGCCGCGGAACAGCGCGTCGAGCGCGAGCAGGCCGGCGAGCAGCACCGCGACGAAGACGACGCCGGCGGCGATGCGGCGCAGGTTCTCCGACTCCGGGCCGAGCGCGAGCGGAAACAGCGCGACGACGATCGACGCGAACAGGATCGGGTTCAGCGCGTCGCCGCGGCGGCGCCAGACCAGGGTCAGGTCGCGGCGGACCAGCGCGCTGCAGGCCGCCGCGGTCGTGCCGGCCGTCATCGCCGCACCTCGGTGCCGGCCTCGGCGCGCAGCGGAATGCGCCGCGGCGCGCCCGACGTGTACGCGTACGCGCCGTGCGAGGTGATCAGCGCGGCGCCGCCGCCGTGCGCATGGCGCTCGAGCAACCGATTCACGAGCTCGATGCCGTCGCGGTCGAGGTTCGCGTACGGCTCGTCGAGCAGCCAGAGCCCGACCGGCGCGAGCAGCACGCGCGCGAGCGCGACGCGCTTCTTCTGTCCGGCCGAGAGCTGGCGCACCGCGACCTCGGCGTAGCCGTCGAGCCCGACCGCGGCGAGCGCGGACGCCGGCGAGAGGCCGGCGCGCACGCCGAGCAGGCCGGCCGCGAAGCGCAGGTTCTCGAGCGCGGTCAGCTCGAGCTTGAGCCCGCTCAGATGGCCGAGCAGCGCGACCTGCGGCGACAGCCGCGCGAGCGTCAGCGGCTCGCCGTCGAGGCGGATCTCGCCGGCGCTCGGCGCGAGCAGCCCGGACAGCACGCGCAGCAGCGTCGTCTTGCCGGCGCCGTTGTCGCCTTCGATCAGCACGATCTCGCCGGCGCGCAGCGCGAAATCCAGCGGCCCGAAGATCGGCTCGTCGTTGCGCAGGAACGCGAGCCCGTTCGCTTCGAGCAGAATCGGGCGGTCGTGGACGGCGCGCGGCGGCATCGGGCCGCAATGCTAGCGGTCCGTGCCCGGCGACACCATCGCACGCGCGCGTGCACCGCCGCGTCGTCTCGTCGCGGCGCGCCGGCTTCCACGCTTCGCGCCGGCCCGTGCGGCGTCCGGTCGTCGCGCGACCGCATCCGCGTGCACGGCGCCGCGTGTGCGGTCGTTCAGACCCAGTCGACGTCGTCCGCGTCGCCGAGCGCGTCGCGCCAGTCCGCGCGGTAGAGGCGCAGACGCACGCCGTCCGCGGCGACGCCGACGCTCGCGTTCTGGTCGAACTCGCGCGCGAGCGCGTCGGCATAGGCCGGCGCGCCGGCGATCAACACGCCCGGCTCGCGCCACGGCGAACCGGGAATCGAACCTTCACCGTCGAGGAAATCCGCGCCGTCGCGGCGCAGGCGCTCGCGCAGCCGCGCGTCGCGAACGCGGTTCTCCGCGTCGGCGAGCGGCTGCGAGTACGGATTGCACGCGCTCAGGAACACCGCGGAACCGCGCGCGCCGATCCAATCCGCGATCGCGCGCGGCGGCGGCGCGCCGACGCGCAGGATCGCGGTTCCGTCCGGCGCCGCGACCGCGTACTCGGTGCGCCGGTACAGCGCGGCCAGCATGCGGACGCGCGCGCGCGCGTCGCGTGGCGCCGCGCTCACGCCGGCAGCGGCGCCAGCCGCTCGACGACGAGCGCGTCGGCCGCGGCGAGGTCGATCTCGGCGAGCTGCGTGCGTCCCGCGGTCGCCTCGCGCAGGATCGCGTCCTGCACGGCGCCGCGCGCGAACGCCTGCGCGTACGGCATGCGCGTGAACGTGACCATCGAGTAGCGCGGCACGAAGCGGTGCGGATGCCGCTCGGCGAGCACGCGGCCGAGCTCGCGCCGCAGCAGGAAGTCCGCGTCGGCGACCGAGTCGCGCATTTCGACGTAGTTCTCGATCGCCATCGCGGCGATCGCGGCCGCGTTCGGCCGCCGCCGCCGCTCGAACTCGGCGAACGCCCATGCGCGCTCGTCCGCGTGCGCGTCGAGCAGCGCGGCGAGCTCGACCGCGTCCTCGAAGCCGCAGTTCATGCCCTGGCCGTGGAACGGCACGATCGCGTGCGCGGCGTCGCCGACCAGCAGCGCGCGCCGGTCGAGATGCCAGCGCTCGAGGTACAGCGTCGCCAGCACGCCGACCGGGTGCGCGGCGAAATCGGCCTCGAGCTCCGGCACCAGCGGCACGAGATCGGCGAACTCGCGCTCGAACAGCGCGCGCGCGGCGGCCGGTGTCGCGACGTCGGCGAAGCTCGGCGCCGAGCCGTCCGCGGGCGCTTCGTTCGGCAGGAACAGCGTGACCGTGAAGCTGCCTTCGGCGTTCGGCAGCGCGATGCACATGTAGCTGCCGCGCGGCCAGACGTGCAGCGCGTTCGGCTCGAGCGCGAAACGGCCGCCGCCGGCGCGCGCCGCGGCGAGCGCCGGCGGCAGCTGCGCGGGCGCGAAGTCCGCGAGCGCCGGCACCTCGAGCTCCTTGTAGCCGTGGCCGAGCGCCTCGACGCGCTCGCCGAGCGGCGCCGCCGCGTTCATCGCGGCGCGCAGCGCCGAGCCGGCGCCGTCGGCACCGATCGCGAACGGCGCGACGCGATCGTGGACGCCGCCGTCCGCGTCGTCGCGGAAACGCAGCGCGACGCCGTCGCCGAACGTCGCGGACTCGAGCCGGCGCGAGAAATGGAAGCGCGCGCCGGCGCGCTCGGCGGCGTCGATCAGCGCGAGGTTCAGGCGGCCGCGGCTGATCGACCAGATCACCTCGCCGTCGTCGCGGCCGTAGCGCAGCAGCTCGGTGCGGCCGTCGCGATGGTGCACCATGCGCCCGCGCATCATGACCGCGAGGCGCATGACCTCGTCGGTCAGCCCGGCCAGGCGCAGGCCGTGCAGGCCGCGCTCGGCGAGCGCGAGGTTGATCGAGCGGCCGCCGGCGTAGCCGGTCACGCGCGGATCGGCGCGGCGCTCGTAGACCTCGACCGCGAAGCCGCGCTGCGCGAGCACCGTCGCGAGCAGCGCGCCGACGAGGCCGGCGCCGACGATCGTCACCGCCGGCTCACGCACGCGCGGCAGCCCAGTCCGCCGCCGCGCGCACGAAGCGCAGGCAGTCGGCGTGGCGGTTGTACAGCGGCGTCGGCGACGCGCGGATCACGTCCGGCTCGCGCCAATCGACGATGACGCCGCGCGCGTGCAGATGCTCGTACAGCGCGCGGCCGTCGTCGCGCGAGCCGAGCACGCGCAGGCTCAGCTGGCAGCCGCGCCGCGCCGGTTCGGCCGGGGTGACGATCTCGAGCACGCCGGCGAGGTGCGCGCGGATCAGCGAATCCAGGTACGCGGTCAGCGCTTCGGACTTCGCGCGCAGGCGCTCGATGCCGGCACGGCGGAAGATCGCGAGCGAGACGCGCAGCGGCGCGAGCGCGAGGATCGGCGGATTCGACAGCTGCCAGCCGTCGGCGCCGTGCGCCGGCACGAACTCCGGACCCATGCCGAAGCGCGTCGTCGCGTCGTGGCCCCACCAGCCGGCGAAGCGCGGCAGCGCGGCGGCGGCCGCGTGACGCTCGTGCACGAAGCAGCCGGCGACCGCGCCCGGACCCGAGTTCAGGTACTTGTAGCTGCACCAGACCGCGAAGTCCGCGTGCGTCTCGTGCAGCGCCAGGCGCAGGTTGCCGGCCGCGTGCGCGAGGTCGAAGCCGACGCGGCAGCCCTTGCGGTGCGCGAGCTCGCTGATCGCGCGCAGGTCGAACGCCTGGCCGGTCAGGTACTGCACGCCGGGCAGCAGCACGAGCGCGACGCGCATGCCGTGCTCGTCGAGCGCGCGCTCGATCGCGGCTTCCGACAGCGTGCCGTTCGGCTCGTCCGCGTCGAGCTCGATCAGCGCGTCGGCCGGATCGAAGCCGTGGAAGCGGATCTGCGACTCGGCCGCGTGCCGATCCGACGGGAACGCGCGCTTTTCGATCAGGATCGCCGCACGTTCCGGCGTCGGCCGGTAGAAGCTGACCATCATCAGATGCAGGTTCGCGGTCAGCGTGTTCATCGCGACGACTTCGTGCGGCAGCGCGCCGACCGTCGCCGCGAGGTCGTCGCGGACGAACTCGTGGTAGTGCATCCACGGATGGCGGCCGCGGAAATGCGCCTCGACGGCGAGATCGCGCCAGTCGTCGAGCTCGGCGAGCAGCGCGTCGCGCGTCGCGCGCGGCTGCAGCCCGAGCGAGTTGCCGCAGAAGTACGCCTGCTCGGCGCCGTCGGCCGCGCGCGGGATCAGGAACTCGTCGCGGAACGCGGCGAGCGGATCGCGCGCGTCGCGCTCCAGCGCCTCGCGCTCGGCGGCGTTCCAGTCGTTCGCGTTCGCGGTCATGGCTTCAGCGACGCGACGACGCCGGCGCAGGCCGCGTCGAACGCGCGGTTCCAAGCGCCGGGCGTCTTCTCGAGCAGCGGCCGCTGGCAGCGCACCTCGACCATCAGGTCGCCGGCTTGGACGTAGCTGTCGCGGACCAGATAGCGCGTCTGCGCGCGCTGCACGAAGTACTGGTGCACCGACGAGTCGCGGTTCGTGGTGTCCTTCTCGTAGCCGCTCTGCGCGGTCGCGTGGTCGATCTCCTCCTGCATCGTGTTCGTGAACGCGGACGGATCGCTCATGTGGCGCGTCTTCACGGTCACGGTCGCGCTGTCGTCGCTGCCTTGCGCGCTCTCGTCGGGCACCTGGAACGCGATCGCCTGCGGGTCGCCGTCGGTCTTCTCCATGACCGCGGTCCAGCCCGGCGGCACGCGGAAGTGCACCCGGTCGTCGTTCAACGCGTAGTCGGTCCTGCTCTGCGCGGCCGCGGTGCCGGCGAGCAGCAGCAAGACGCCGGCGGCGGCGGCGCGCCGCGGGATCGGGCCGGACGCGCGTCCGGCGTGCGAGAGGCGAATCGGTTTCACGAGTTCACTCCATGTCGTCGGCGAAACGCGAGTAGGGCAGGCCCAGCCATTCGAGCGCGGTGCCGTGGAACAGCCGCGCCTGCTCGGTCTCGGGCAGGCCCAGCGCGGCGATGCCGCGGCCGGGCTCCTGCTCGCCGAGCGGGAACGGATAGTCGGTGCCGAGCATCACGCGGCCGGCGCCGGCGACCTCGATCAGGTAGCGCAGCGCCGCCGCGTCGTGCACGCAGGAATCGAAGTAGAGACGCCCGAGGTACTCGCGCGGGCTGCGCGCGTTGTCGGTCGCGACGAGGTCCGGGCGCATGCGGAAGCCGTGCTCGATGCGGCCGATCGTGTACGGGAACGAGCCGCCGCCGTGCGCGAAGCAGACCTTGAGCTTCGGCAGGCGCTCGAGCACGCCGCCGAAGATCAGGCAGCACGCCGCGCGCGACTGCTCGGCCGGCATGCCGACGAGCCACGGCATCCAGTACTTCGGCATCGACGCGCTGCCCATCATGTCCCACGGGTGCACGAGGATCGCCGCGTCGAGCTCGGCCGCGGCTTCGAAGAACGGGAACAGCTCCGGCGCGTCGAGGTTCCAGTTCTCGCAGTGCGAGCCGATCTGCACGCCGGCGAGGCCGAGCTCGTCGACGCAGCGCTCCATCTCCTGGATCGCGAGCGTCGGCGACTGCAGCGGCACCGTGCCGATGCCGGCGTAGTGGCGCGGGTGGCGCCGGCAGACCTCGGCCGTGTGCTCGTTGAGGAAGCGGTGCAGCTCGAGCGCCTGGCTCGGCTTGGCCCAGTACGAGAACAGGACCGGCACGGTCGACACGACCTGCACGTCGACGCCGAACTTCGCGTAGTCGGCGATGCGCACCTCCGCGTCGAACGCGTTGGCCCAGACCTCGCGGAAGAAGCGGCCGTCCTTGTAGATGCGATGGCGGCCGTCGGTCTCGACCATGACCGGAAAGCGGTCGTCGCCGTACTTCTCGGCGAGGTTCGGCCAGCGCGGCGGCAGGATGTGCGCGTGAGTGTCGATCTTCAGCATGGAACTCGCGAACGGCAGCGGCGCCGCTCGACCGCTTCGGCCGAAGCCGCGCGGGCGGGGGCAGGACGCCAGTTTACGCGACTCGCGCGCCGCGCGAGCGGCCGCGGCGCCGCGGTCGCGGGGCGTCCGACGCCGAGCGAGCGGCGCCGGATCCGCGGTCGTCGGGCCGCGCCGCCGCGAGCCGGATCGGCGATGTCCGACGCGGCCGCCTCGATGCGCATCGACGAGTCATCGTCCGAGGATCTTCTGGAGCGTTTTCATGCGTGTCCCGCTTGCGATCGTGCTGCCCGCGCTCGGTTCGCC
>DASWOS010000291.1:0-1734 GCA_036398645.1 Dokdonella sp.
CGATCCGCAGCGCCGCGGCGGCGCTGCGGATCGAGCCGCGCGCTGCGCCCCTGCGGTGCGAGCTGCCAGCCGGGACGCCGGCTTCCGGCAATGCGCGCGGCTCGCGCAGCAGGACCGGCAACGCGGCCTGCAGCACCTCTCCGAGCGGATGCTGGTAGTAGCGCGCGGCCCAGGCCAGCGTCGCCATCGGCTCGTCGCCGAGCAGCGGTGCGTCGTCGAGCACGCGCACGACCGGCTTCAGCTTCGCATCGTCGACCTCGCTCGCAGCCGCCGCGCCGACGACGACGCCGACCGCCTCGCGCCGCCCGAACGGCACCAGCACGCGGCTCCCCGGCGCCGGCGGCGGCCCGTCGTAGCGGTAGTCGAACGTCGTCGGCAGCGGCACCGGCAGCGCGATTCGCAGGATCGCGCTCATCGGTCGCGCGCGCTCCCGCGGCGCCGGCGCCGGCCGTGGGGCAGGGCCGGTCCGGGTGCCGGCGCGGCATCTCTCGATTTGCGCATGGTTTCTCGACAAACGTTCAGCAATAGTCGTTAAGCGGTTCAGGCGACGAGGAATTTCTGCTTATCCACAAACACTGTGGATAACTCTGTGGATCACCGCGGTCGCGGTGGCCGCCGGAGCGCGCCGCAGAGCCACGGCGCACGCATTGGCGAAACTTTAATCAATCTGTAATAGACCTTTCTATTCAATCACTTGCTGCATCGCGGCGGCGACGCTCGCAGGGCTCGCAGCGGCATGCTACACCGCGGCGTCGCGGCGGCCGGGTCTGTGCACAACTGCTTGACACGGGGCCGACGCCTCGTTCCGCGAGCGGGCGTCAACCGCGCGGACGCGCGCGCGTTTAGGCGCGCTGAAAGACCCGAGAAAGGCGCGTAGCGAATGCTTGCCGACGTCTGTTTCATGAGCGGCCACGAGCGCATGCCCGCGACGACCGCGACCTCCGCCGATCGCGCGCAGCCGATCGAACGGTTCCTGCGCGACGTCGAGCGGCGCGCGTTGCGCATGGCGGAGCTGTCGACCGGCAGCCGCGACGAGGCGCTCGACGTCGTGCAGGACGCGATGTTCGGCTTCGTGCGCCATTACGGCGCGCGCGGACCGGGCGAATGGTCGCCGCTGTTCTGGCGCGTGCTCGACAGCCGCATCAACGACTGGCACCGTCGCCAGCGCACGCGCGGGCGTTGGTTCGGCTGGTTCGAGCGCGCCGCGGACGACGAGCACGACGATCCGGTCGATGCGGCGCCGGACCCGGCCGAGCCGGGCCCGCTCGCGCGGCTCGCCGACGGCGAGGCGACCGCCGCGCTCGACGCCGCTTTGCGTGCGCTGCCGCTGCGGCAGCGGCAGGCGTTCCTGCTGCGCGTCTGGGAAGGCCTCGACGTCGCCGCGACCGCCGCCGCGATGCGCTGCAGCGAGGGCAGCGTCAAGACTCATCTCTCGCGCGCGTTGGCGAGCCTGCGCGGCCATCTGGAGGAGCATCGATGAAGCCGAACGACGACGACGCGTGGATCGAGCGCGCGCTCGCGCTGCTCGACCATTCCGCGCAGAACCTCGATGCGGCGACGTTGTCGCGGCTGAACCGCGCGCGCCAGGCCGCGCTCGCGCAGCGTCCGGCGGCGCGCCGCGGCTGGCTCGTCGGCGGCGGCCTCGCCGGCGCCGCGCTCGCGCTCGCGCTGGCATTCGGCATCGACCGCCCGCATCCGCCGCTGCCTCCGCCGGCGTCGCAGGCGGCGGCCGAC
>DASWOS010000292.1:0-7910 GCA_036398645.1 Dokdonella sp.
CCGAACGCGACGCTCTTCCAGACGCCGTTGACGACGTCCTTCCAGACGTCGACGCTCGAGGTCATGTTCGACCAGAACGTGCCGTTGTCGAGCCCGAGCCAGGTCACGCCGACGAGGTGCGCGCCGAAGATGCCGAGCGCGTTGAACACGCAGGCGAGCAGCGGCATCGCGACGACCCCGGCCACGAAGCGCGGCGCGGCGACATAGGCGAGCGGATCGACCGCCATCATCTCCATCGCCGCGAGCTGGTCCGTCGCGCGCATCAGGCCGATCTCCGCGGTGATCGACGTGCCGGCGCGGCCGGCGAACAACAGCGCGGTCACGACCGGGCCGAGCTCGCGGTACAGCGACAGCGAGACGACCGTGCCGAGCGCCGCGGTGCCGCCGAAGATCGACAGCACGTAGTAGAGCTGCAGGCCGAGCACCATGCCGACGAACAGCCCGCAGGTCATGATGATGACGAGGCTCATCGCGCCGACGAACCAGATCTGCCGCACCGTTTCGCGGAAGTGGCGCAGGCTCTTCGGCACCGCGGCGAGCACCTGCAGCAGGAACAGGCCGTACGCGCCGATCCGCGCGAGCGCGTCGCCGACCAACGACGTCCGACGCACCGCGCTCATGCGCCGCCCCCGGCCGGAAAGCCGAGGTCGAGCGCGTAGTCGCGCGCCGGGTACTGGAACGGCACCGGGCCGTCCGCCTCGCCGCCGAAGAACTGGCGCGTCCACGCCGAGTCGCCGCGCTCGAGCTCGGCCGGCGTGCCGCTCGCGACGATCTTGCCGCCGGCCAGCAGGTGGATCAGATCCGCCGCGCGCGCCACCGCGGCGAACTCGTGCGCGACGAGCACGCTGGTCAGGCCGAGCGTCTCGTTCAACGTGCGGATCAGCTTCAGCACCTGGTTCAGCGCGATCGGGTCGAGGCCGACGAACGGCTCGTCGTAGAGGATCAGCATCGGGTCGCGCACGATCGCGCGCGCGAGCGCGACGCGGCGCGCCATGCCGCCGGACAGCTCGCTCGGCATCAGCTCCGCGGCGCCGCGCAGGCCGACCGCCTGCAGCTTCGTCAGCACGACGTTGCGCAGCACCGGCTCCGGCAGCTTCAGGTGCTGGCGCAGCGGAAACGCGACGTTTTCGAACACGCTGAAGTCGGTCAGCAGCGCCGAGTTCTGGAACAGATAGCCGATGCGCTCGCGCAATTCGAACAGGCCGTTGCGCGACAGCCCGGACAGGTCGCGGCCGTCGACGCGGATCACGCCGGCGTCCGGCGCGAGCTGGCCGGTGATGTGACGCAGCAGCGTCGTCTTGCCGGTGCCGCTCGGTCCCATGATCGCGGTGATGCGTCCGCGCGGGATGTCGAGGTCGACGCCGTCGAAGATCGTCTTGCCGTTCAGCGCCGTGCGCAGCCCGCGCACTTCGACGAGCGCGGAGGTCGGCTGCGGAGCGCGGGCACTGGCGGTCGCGTCGGTCACTCGAGGTCGGTTCCGTGGGATCGCGCGTCCGGCGCGGAGCGCGCGGCTACCTTAGCCGAAGCGCCGAGCCGGCCGCCAGCCGCTCACGGCGCGTCGGCCCGCAGCAGGTCCTCGACGAGGCGCGCGTGCCGCGCGAGCTGCGCCGTGCGGCGCAGGCGCTGGCACGCGACGATCGCGCGCAGGTCGGCGAGCGCGTCGGCGAACTGGTCGTTGACGACGATGAAGTCGAACTCGCGCGCGTGCGCGATCTCCTCGCGCGAATCGGCGAGCCGCCGCTCGATCGCGGCCGGCTTGTCCGACGCGCGCGAGCGCAAGCGCCGCTCGAGCTCCGCGCGCGACGGCGGCAGGATGAACACGCTGATCAGGTCCGCGCCGCCGCCGTCGGCGAGCTTCGCGCGGATCTGGCGTGCGCCCTGCCAGTCGATCTCGAGCAGCACGTCGCGGCCTTGCGCGAGCAGCGGCTCGACCGCCGCGCGCGCGGTGCCTTTGAAGTCACCGTGCACGTTCGCGTACTCGTAGAACGCGCCCTGCGCGGCCATGCGCTCGAACGCGTCGCGCGAGACGAAATGATAATGCCGGCCGTCGACCTCGCCGGGCCGCGGCGATCGCGAGGTGTAGGAGATCGACAGGCTGATCTCCGGCTCGCACTCGAGCAGCGCGTTGACGAGGCTCGTCTTGCCGGCGCCGGACGGCGCCGCGACGACGTAGAGCGTGCCGCTCATGCGGCGTTCCGCGCGGCGGCACGCGGCACCGCGGAGACGCGCGCGGCGCGGCGGATCGTCGGCGCGCTCATCGCGACGCGCGTCTGCGCGAAGCGGAGGATCGCCGCGCCGCGCCGCGCGCACGGCGGCCCGCGGCGGCGCACCGGCGTACGGACGTGCGGACGGTCGGCCCGGCTCGACGATCGATCATGCGCAAATGGTATCAGCACGCCGGCTGCCGCGTATCGCGCCGCGCCGCCGCGCACGTCGCAGCGACACGTCGCGGACGCCTCGCCGGCGGCCCGCGTGTGCACGATGCGGCGGCGCGTGCCGCGGCCGACGGCGATGCTCGGCGCCGCGCGTTCAGTGCGCCGGATCGAAGCCGTCGACGAAGATCGCATCCGCCGCGTCGGCCAGGTTCGTCAGCTCGAACTCGGCCGGCGTCGGCACGCCTTCGATGCTCGCGGTGACCGCATAGCCGCCGGCCGTCGCGTTCGCCGTCGCGCCGACGCTCGCGTCGCCGTTCGCATCGGTCGCCGCGGTCGTCGACGACAGCGTCGCGCTCGCGCCGCTCGCCGGCGCCGCGAACGTCACCACCGCGCCCGCGACCGCGTTGCCGCCGGCGTCGCTCACGTGCACCGCGAGCGGCGCCGCGAACGGCCGACCGAGGATCGCGCTCTGCGGCGTGCCGCCGCTCGCCGCGATCGCGGCCGGCGCGCCGGCCGTGTTGGTCAGCGCGAAGCTCGCCGTCGCCGCGACGCCGGCCACGCTCGCCGTCACCGCGTAGCCGCCGGCGATCGCGTTCGCGGTCGCGTTCACGCTCGCCGTGCCGTCGCTGCCGGTCGTCGCGCTCGCCGCGGACAATACCGCGCTGGCGCCGTCGGCCGGTGCCGCGAACGCGACCGACACGCCCGCTGCCGGCGCGCCGTACGCGTCGACGACGGCGACCGTCAGCGGCGCGGCGAACACGTGTTCCACCGGCGCGCTCTGCGGCGTGCCGCCGCTCGCGGCGAGCGCGCTCGCCGGATAGCGCACGTCGACGCTCGCATGCAGGCTCGCGAACTTGCGCAGCGGCAGGTTCACGAGATCCTTCGCCTGCACGCCGTCGCCATACCAGACCGAGTCGCCGTCGTCGAGCACGAATTCGAGGTCGGCGCCGGGACCGAGCGGATCGGGCACCTGCGCGATCGATTCGAACGCGCCGCCGGCGATCTGCAGAGCGGTCAGGTCGAGGCCGAGTTCGATCGGCGCGTCGCCGGGCCGGCCGGTCCATGCGTAGAGCCGGAAGTCGGACGGCGCGACGCCGGTGTCGTCGCCGGCCGGACCGGCGGTGATCAGGTATTGGCCCGACGCGTTGCGATCGAGGCTGCGGATGCCGCGCGTGCCGAGATCGAGGAAGATCGGTTGGCCGAACCGCGCGGAGCCCTGCGCCCGCGAGTCCGGCGCCGCGCCGGTGACGAGCGCGTCGAAGTCGAGCACCGGCACGATCAGCGCGAGCCGGCGGTCCGTCGTCGGCAGCTGCGGTGCGCGGAAGCCGAAGTACGCGGTCGTGCCGTCCGGCGCGAAGCCGAGGCCCTCGATCGTCAACCCCGCCGGCGTCTTCGAATCGACGCCTTCGGCGCTGCTCGCGGCGAGGCCGAGGTAGCCCGCGCCGAGCCCGTGGCCGTCGTTCTCGTCCCACGCGACCATGTCCTCGAGCAGCCAGTCGTAGCGGCCGGCGTAGGCGAGCGTCGCGTCGGCGCCCGCACCGGAGACGTCGGTCGCGAACACGCGGTGCCGGTTCGGCCGCACGTGGAAGTTGCGCGAGTTGCCGTAGCCGCCGCTCCAGTAGAGCCGGTCGCCGGAGCGCGCGACCGCTTCGAGGTCGATCTCCGGATTGTCCGCGTCGGTCAGGTTCAAGCGGCTGCTGAAATCGAAACCGGCCAGCGGCATGCCGGATCGCCCGCGCGCGTACAGCTGCAGCACGTTGATCTCGTCGTCGCCGACGAACATGTAGCCGTCGTCGATCGCGACGCTCGCCGAGGCGTCGCTCGCACCGGTGTGGAAGCGCGTCGTCGCGGCGGCGCCCGCGCCCGCCGATGCCGCGTAGTCGATCGTGTAGACGCCGGTGTCGCCGGCGCCATCGATGGCACTGACCGTGATCGTCGCGTAGCCGACGCCGACCGGCGTGATCGTCAGACGGCGTGCGTCGCCGGTGCCGGTCAGGATCAGCCCGCTCGCGTCGACCACGTCCGCGTCGCTGCTCGTCGCCACGATCGAAAGTGCCGACGCGTCGCCGCCGCCCGGCAACGCGAACGTGAAGCCGATGCCGTCGGTCGAGGCCGGGTCGGTCGGATCGCCGACCACGCCGCTCGCGTAGCCGGGGCCGTTCTGCGGCAGGTCGAGATAGATCGAGGTCGCGAGCGGATCGACCGTGACGATCGGCGCGTCCGGCGTGCCGACGCACGCGTCGTAGGCGACCGTCGCGCGCGTGCTCCGGCCGGGGCTGCCGACGTCGCAGCCGCTCGCCGCATACGAGCCCTCGGCGTCACCGGGCGACGACAGCGTCCAGTCCGTGACGAGGTTCTGGCCGAGGCCGTCCGCCGAGACCCAAGCGCTCTTGCCGTCCGTGCGCGGACCGCCGAGCGTGTCGTCGCCGTAGTCGAGTCGATCGACCTGCGTGCCGCTGGCGTCGTAGAGGTTGATCGTATCCTCGCGGCCGAGATTGCGCGTGCTGCCGCCGACGATCTTGATCCCGCCGCAGAGGTGCCACGCGCTGCGGAACGCGTCGACCGAGGCCTCGGTCAGGATCACCGACTCGCCGGCCTGCACGCTGCCGTACGCGCTCAGGCTCACCGCGCCGGGCTGCGCCGCGTGGTCGTCGTAGCTCCACCCGGTCATGTCGACCGGCGCGTCGCCGACGTTCGTGAACTCGACGAACTCGCCGACGCCGCCTTCGCTCTTGTACATGTATTCGGTGATGCGCATGACGCCGGCCTTCGGCGCGCACGCGTCGAACGGCGTGCCCGCGCGCGTGCTCCGGCCGGGGCTGCCGACGTCGCCTGCGCTCGACGCGTACGAACCTTCGCCGTCGCCGAGCGTCGACAGCGTCCAGTCGGTGGCGACGTTCCGGCCGAGGCCGGCGGCGGCGACCCAGGCGCTCGCGTACTGCGCGCGCGGGCCGCCGACGGTGTCGTCGCCGTAGGCCAGGCGGTCGACGAGCTCGCCGTCGGCGTCGTAGAGGCTGATCTCGTCCTCGCGGCCGAGGTTGTGCACGTTGTCGCCGATGACCTTGACCGCATCGCACAGGCCCCACTGCGTGCGGAACGCATCGGCCGGCGATTCGGTCAGGATCACCGACTCGCCCGGCGCGACGACGCCGTAGCCGCTCAGGTCCTCCTGACCCGGCTGGCGCGCGCTGTCGGAGTAGCTCCAGCGCGTCATGTCGATCGGCGTCGAGCCGACGTTCGTGAACTCGACGAACTCGCCGCCGTTGCCCTTGTACATGTACTCGGTGATGCGCATCTGCGCGGACGGCGCGCCGAGCGGGCTCGCGTTCGCCGCCGGCGCCGCGGCCGCGATCATTCCCAGGATCGACAACGACGCCGATAGGCGCCTCAGCATCGAGACCACGGCCAGCTCCGGAAGCAGCGAACGAGGAACCGATCCGCCGGACGTCGCCTGCGGATCGAAGGCCGGCAGTGTCGGAAGCGCCGATGACGGCAGGATGTCACCGGCGCACGGAGCGGCACGCGCGCCGCGGCGAACGCGCAGCCGCGCGGCGCGGCGCGGCCGCGTGGCCGGAAGTCGATTCTTCAGTCGGCGCACATGCGCGATGCGCGCCGGCCGATCGTCGATGCGGGTCCGGCGCGAGCCCGGGCCGCGGACGACGTCCGCGTCGGCGCTGCGCGCGCGACGTCACTCCAGGTTCTGCACCTGCTCGCGCATCTGCTCGATCAGCACCTTGAGCTCGACTGCCGCGGCCGTCGTGCGCGGATCGGCCGACTTCGAGCCGAGCGTGTTCGCCTCGCGGTTGAATTCCTGCATCAGGAAATCGAGCCGGCGGCCGACCGCCTCGCGCAGGCCCAGTACGCGCCGCGCCTCGCCGATGTGCGCGCTGAGCCGGTCGAGCTCCTCGTCGACGTCGATGCGCTGCAGCTGCAGCACGATCTCCTGCTCGAGCCGGCCCGGATCGAGCGGCTGCTTCAGCTCGGCGACGCGCGCGTCGAAGCGCGCGCGCAGGCTCGCGCGGATCTCCGGCATCTGCGCACGCACTTCGCCGACGATGCGCTCGATCGCGTCGAGGCGCTCGCGCAGGAAGCCGCCGAGCCGCGCACCTTCGCGCTCGCGCGCGGCGACCATCTCGGCCAGCGCGCGCTCGAGCAGCTCCAGCGCGTCGCTGCGCAGCGACTCCTGATCCGTCTCACGGTTCAGCAGCACGCCGGGCCAGGCGAGCAGCGCGGCGAATTCGACCTGCATCTGCGGAAAGCGCGGCGCGAGCGCCTGCGCGGTCTCGGCCAGGCGCGCGAGCAGCACCTCGTCGACGACGAGCGCCGCGGCGTCGGCCACGGCCGGCTTGTAGCGCAGGCCGAGATCGACCTTGCCGCGCGACAGCTTCGCGGCGACGCGCTCGCGCAGCTGCGGCTCGAGCGAGCGCAGCTCGTCGGGCAGGCGCAGGCCGAGCTCGAGGTAGCGGTGGTTGACCGAGCGCAACTCGACCGCGAGCGTGCCGCGGCCACTGTCGGCTTCGGCGCTCGCGAACGCGGTCATGCTGCGCAGCATCGGTCGATCCCGGAGTCGGAGAAGCTCAATGGTAAACTCCGCGGCTCGTTTGTCGAAACATCGAGATCTCATGAGCGTCATCCGACCGTCCGGCCGCGCGGCCGACCAACTGCGTGCAGTGACGCTCCAGCGTCGCTACACGCGCCACGCCGAAGGCTCCGTGCTCGCCGCGTTCGGCGACACGCAGGTGCTGTGCACCGCGAGCATCGAGGAGAAGGTGCCGCCGTTCCTGCGCGGCAAGGGCGAAGGCTGGATCACCGCGGAATACGGCATGCTGCCGCGCGCGACCGGCACGCGCACGCAGCGCGAGGCCGCGCGCGGCGGACAGGGCGGCCGCACGATGGAGATCCAGCGCCTGATCGGCCGCTCGCTGCGCGCCTGCATCGATCGCCAGGCGCTCGGCGAACGCACGATCACGCTCGACTGCGACGTGATCCAGGCCGACGGCGGCACGCGCACCGCGGCGATCACCGGCGCCTACGTCGCGCTCGTCGACGCGGTCGCGTGGCTGAAGTCGCGCCACCTGATCAAGCGCGACCCGGTGTTCGGCGCGGTCGCGGCGGTGTCGGTCGGCATCTGGCAGGGCACGCCGGTGCTCGATCTCGACTACGCCGAGGACTCCGCCTGCGACACCGACATGAACGTCGTCATGAACGACGGCGGCGGCTTCATCGAGCTGCAGGGCACGGCCGAGGGCCATGCGTTCCGCCGCGACGAGCTCGACGCGCTGCTCGCGCTCGCGGCGAAGGGCGTCACCGAGCTCTGCGCGAAGCAGCGGGAAGCGCTCGCGGCATGAGCCGCCGCGTCACGCAGATCGCGCTGCTCGTGCGCGACTACGACGAAGCGATCGCGTGGTACCGCGCCGCGCTCGGCTTCGTCGTGCTCGAGGATGCCGGCCTCGGCGGCGGCAAGCGCTGGGTACGCGTCGCGCCGCAGGCCGACGCCGGATTCGCGCTGCTGCTCGCGAAAGCGACGACGCCGGA
>DASWOS010000293.1:0-7080 GCA_036398645.1 Dokdonella sp.
CACGATCGAATCGACGCCGCGCTGCGTACGGAACACGAGGATCACGTCGGTCGAGGAGACGCCGGCCTGGAAGCCGACGCTGCCGCCGGTCAGGCTGACGAAGCTCGGGTTCGACCAGGTGCCGTCGCGCGTCTTGACCGAGATCAGCCCGGAGCCGTGGCGCCCGCCGACGACGAAGCCGGCCTTGATCACGTCGGGGATCACCGCGATCGCGTGCGCGCTCTGCAGCAGATCCTTCGGCAGCGAGCTGTCCGGCGCTTCCATGATCTCCTTGAGCACGCGCACCGCGTTCTCGGCGCGCCGGTTCTCTTCGTCGCCGGCGTGCGCGGGCAGCGCCGCCGTCGCGAACAGGGCGAGAATTGCGAGAACGCATCGACGCATGGGGGTCTCCGTAGGCAAGCCGCGCGAGTATCCGCGGCGCTAGCTGACGCCGCGATGAAGCCGCGGCCGCGTCAGCCGCGCTTCGGCGCGCTCCGGCGCAGCGCGGCGAACGCGAGCAGCGCACCGAGCACGGCCAGCGTCGACGGGGCCGCCGCCGGCGCCGCGATCGGCGCGGCCGCGACGGTCCGGCACGGCGTCGGCCCGAGCGTGAAGCCCTTCATGCCGAGCTGGCGCAGCGACTCCGGACCCGTGATCGGGCCGAGCACCGTGACCACGCCGGTCGCCGGATCGATCGTGGCGAGATCGGCCCAGTCCGGCACGACCGAGCCGTCGGCCGGCGGCACGTAGTTCAGCACGGCCCACAGCGTGCCGGCGTCGTCGAAGCTCATCGAGACCGAGTTCAGGTAGCTCGGCACGGACGGACCGAAGCCGCCGATCGCGGTCGCGGCGCCGGTCGTCTTGTCGATGCGGTAGAACGTGTGGTCGCCCTGATCGCCGCTGCCGTAGAGCTCGTCGCCGCGCGCGACGAGGCCGGAGATGCGATGGCCCATCGTGCCGACCGGGGTCAGCGATCCGGAGCGGGCGTCGACGCGCCAGAGCTGCTGCGACGTGCCCGACGCGAGCCACAGCGTGCCGTCGCAGTCGACGGTCATGCCGAGATCGAGCGCGTCGAACTGACCCGAGCCCTGCCCGGCGAGGCCGAGCGGGCCGACGACGTTGCCGGCACCGGATGTCGGATCGACCTTCAGCAGCAGCTTCAGCGCGCCGGACACCGCGTAGAACGCGCCGTCGCTGGCCGCCGTCAGGCCGCTGATGTTCGTGATCGGCACGCCGCCGTAACGGCCGGCCGGGCCGACCAGCGTCGCCTGGCGCGTGTCCAGGTCGATCCGGTACAGCGAATCGAACGCCTCTCCGTAGGCGGTCACCGCCTGCGCGGGAAACGCGGCGACGGCAAGCATCCCTGCCGCGATCAAGCAGGTCGGTCGGCGCATGGCGGCGTAGTTATCGTTATGGTAATCGTCGCTGCCCGGCGCGCCGGGCAGCGGCCCGAGTCTAACAGGAAGCCGGCAAAGGGCAACGCGGGCCGCCGCCGCGGCCCGCGGGCGCGATCGCGTGCGGCGTTCCGGCTCGGCGGCCGGCCGCACCGGCCGCGGCGCCGCGGGTCGCGGCTCGCCGCGCCGGACGTGTCGGCGCGCATTGTCGCCGCGGCCGTCCGCGCGCGGGAGCGGCACCTTATACTCCGCGTCCGATTCCGCGAACGGATCGCGCGCGCCGCAGCGACGGCGCTCGCGGGCCGGCGGAGAGCTCCCTGGCGCGTCCGCTCGAGCGGACGCCGGTCGACGATGCCGCAGTACCTCGGACAGCGAAACTACCGTCACGGCAGCGACACGCCGGCCGCGGTGCTGCTCGTCAATCTCGGCACGCCGGACGCGCCGCACACGCGCGCCGTGCGCCGCTATCTCGCCGAGTTCCTGTCCGATCCGCGCATCGTCGAATGGCCGCGCTGGTTGTGGAAGCCGGTCCTGCACGGCGCGGTCCTGCGTGTGCGCCCGGCGCGCTCGGCGGCGCTCTACGCGAAGATCTGGACGCCGGACGGCTCGCCGCTCGCGGTCGGCACCGCGCGGCTCGCCGGGCGCGTGCAGGCGGCGCTCGGCACGCGGCGTCCGGGGCCGATCCTCGTGCGCCACGCGATGCGCTACGGACGACCGTCGATCGGCACGACGCTGCGCGAGCTCGCCGCCGCGGGCGTGCGCCGCCTGCTCGTGCTGCCGCTGTTCCCGCAATACTCCGGGACGACGACGGCGTCGGTGCTCGACGCGGTCGGCGCCGAGCTTTCGACCTGGCGCTGGGTGCCGGACCTGCGCTTCGTCGCCGACTATCACGCCGATCCGCGCTACGTCGAGGCGCTCGCGCGCAGCGTCGAGGCGCACTGGCAGCGCAAGGGCCGCGCGCAACGGCTGCTGCTGTCGTTCCACGGCCTGCCGCGGCGGTACTTCCGCGCCGGCGACCCGTACTTCTGCCAGTGCCACGAGACCGCGCGCCGCCTGCGCGAGCGGCTCGGACTCGGCGAGGACGAGGTCGTGCTCTCGTTCCAGTCGCGCGTCGGTCGCCAGGCTTGGCTCGAACCGTACACCGAGCAGACGCTCGTCGCGCTGCCGGCGGGCGGCGTGCGGCACGTGCAGGTGCTCTGCCCCGGCTTCGCGGTCGATTGCCTCGAGACGCTCGAGGAGATCGCGATCACGAATCACACGCGCTTCCTGCACGCCGGCGGCGAGCGCTTCGAGTACGTGCCGGCGCTGAACGACGGCGACGACCACGTCGCCGCGCTCACGGACCTAATCCTGCGCAACGCGCAGGGCTGGCCCGAGTTCGACGCCGGCTGGGACCCGGCGCGCGCGTCGGCGCAGCAGGCCGCCGCGCGCGCGCGCTACGAACGGCTGCGCGATGCGCGCCGCTGAGGACGTCTCGATCCCGCTCGCGCACGGCTGGCTCGCGGCGAAGTGCTGGGGCGATCCGCGCCGGCCGCCGCTGCTCGCGCTGCACGGTTGGCTCGACAACGCCGGCAGCTTCGACTTGCTCGCGCCGCGGCTCGCCGACGCGTTCCGCATCGTCGCGCTCGACCTCGGCGGCCACGGCCGCTCGTCGCACCGTGCGCCCGGCGCGTGGTACCACTACGTCGACTATTTCGACGACCTGCACGCCGCGTTCGCGCATTTCGGCTGGGCGCGCGCGAGCCTGCTCGGCCATTCGCTCGGCGGCACGCTCGCGTCGCTGTACGCCGCGTCGTATCCGGAGCGCGTCGACGCGCTGCTGCTGATCGAAGCGCTCGGGCCGCTGACGCACGCGCCGGAGGACGCGCTCGCGGAGCTGCGCCGCGGCCTCGACGAGCGCGTCGCGTTCGCATCACGCCGGCCGCTGCGCGTGTTTCCGGATCTCGCCGCCGCGATCGGGGTGCGCCGCGCCGCGAACGATCTCGGCGAGGCGGCCGCGCGCGCGCTCGTCGAGCGCGGCGTCGTCGCGGTCGAGCAGGGCTACACCTGGTCGAGCGATCCGCGCCTGACGCTGTCGAGCCCGCAGCGCTTCACCGAGGCGCAGGTGCTCGCGATGCTCGCCGCGATCCGCGCGCCGACGACGCTCGTGCTCGCCGAGCCGGCGACGCGTTATCTGCCTAGGGCGATGATGGATGCACGCGCCGCGCGCGTCGCCGGTATTCGCGTCGTACGCGTCGCCGGCCCTCATCATTTGCACATGGAAAACGCGCCGGCCGTTGCGGCGGCGCTTGTTTGAAGATCCGCAGGGTCCGCCGAACTATGCGGATCTTCAGGCGCCGGCAATTAGGCTGGGTTTTGATGCACGTAAATCTTGACCACCTGTACGTTGACTAGCACGTAGGCGTTATATGTGTAGAACACGTACAATATGCCATCGCCTTGATTGTCCGCGAATGGGCTACTGTCCTGGACTACGCCGGTGCCCCCCGCAGGAGCGCCGGGCGTTCCCCCGAACTTGGCTGGAGCCTTGCTATCGTTCGTCGAGGCGAAGTCTCCAATGGAGGCATTTTTATCCAAGTCGAGCGGGATGATCTGGAATAACTCTCCCGTCTGCGGATTATGAACTTCAAGAAAAATTTGTGAATCGGTTTTCAACAGTGCGACACAACTTCCGCCGCATGCGCTCGACTTTAGTATCGAACCCTGAATGATCGACTCGCCATCAAGCGCGCTTGCGAAGGAAGCGGACGTCGCGAACGCAACTCCCAAACCCAAAGCAAAGGCATTCTTCTTTGCAGTCATTTCCATATCCCCCCCATTACAGCCAGCACGGCTCCGCCACTCTACGTTCGGCTGTGCCCGAGCGTCAACCTCGTCAAGAAGTCGCTCAGGCCTGGATCAGTCGGTTCAGCTCGGCTTTCAGCGCCTGTCCGTGCACGCGCAGCCAGTCGCGCTGCTCGCGCCACTCCGGCAGGAAGCTTTCGACGAGCGCCCAGAAGCGCGACGAGTGGCTGCGGATGCGCAGGTGGCAGAGCTCGTGCACGACGACGTAGCGCAGCGCCGCGGGCGGTGCAAGCGCGAGCGCGAGGTCGAGCGTGACCCGGTCACGCGTGTCGAGGCTGCCCCAGAGGCTCTTCAGCGGCCGCAGCTTGATCGCGGTCGGCGCGCGGCCGAGCTCCGGGCAATAGCGCGCGAGATAGCGGCTCACGTCGCGGCGGATCTGCGCCTCGAGGAACGAGCGCAGCAGCGCGCGCGCGGCCGGCAGCGTCGACTTGCCGTGCGGGCGCGGCAGCGTCAGCACGAGGCGGTCGCCGATCTGCTCGATCTGCGGATAGGCGCCGTCGCGCCAGGACAGCCGCGTCGTCTCGCCGCGCAGCGGCATGACCGTCGCGGCGCCCGGCTTCAGCGGCGGCGGCGCCGAGCCGAGGCTCAGCTCGTCGAGCTTGCGCTCGAGCCATTCGCCGTGCTTGCGCAGGAACGCGAAGACCTGGGCCGGATGCGTGCCCTCCGGGTACGTGACGCGCGCGCCGCCCGAGGTCACGGTCAGGCGCAACCGGCGCGCCTGCGGATGGCTCTTGCGAAGGACCTTGATCGTCTCGCCCGCGGGAGTGGCCAGTTCGAGATAATCGTCTGAGACGTCCACGTAATTCCGCTCCCGCATTTCGTCGGTCCGGCGGCTATTCGCCCTCTCCGGGCCGCGGCAACCCAAACCATTGATCCAATCGCTCGAACAAGTGCCGGAGCTCGGCCGTCATCAGCGCGAACCGCGCGTCCAGCTCCGCGCGCGCCGATTCCATCGAGTCCTCGTCGAGCTCGTCGAGGACCAGGTCGAGGAATCTCAGCTTGCGCAGGACCAGATCCTCGCCGAGCACGAAGCGCATGCGCTCGTCGTAGACGAGGCCGAGCTGGTACACCTGCTTGCCGGCTTTCAGATGCTCCCGGACCTCGTCCGATTCAAGATCCTGGCGCCGGCAGCGCACGACCGCGCCGGCTTCGGCCGGGTCGCGCAGCTCGCACTCGTCGTCCAGCGTCAAACCGCCGGGCAGCTTGCCACTAATCAGCCACTGCGTCATCAGCGCTCTCGGCGATTCCTTCGGCGCCATCGGCGTCGCCGGGAAGCGGCCGAGCGCCTCGCGCACCTGGCTGACCACGTCCTCGGCGGCCTTGCGGCTCGCGCTGTCGACGACGAGCCATCCGCGGTCGCCGTCGAGGTAAGCAGAGCGCCGTGACGGGCGTATGAAGGCGCGCGGCATCAGCTCAGAAATGACCTCTTCTTTCAATCGCTTGCGTTCGCGGCCGCCGACCCGGCGGCCTTCCGACTCGGCGAGCTTCGCGACGCGCTCGGCGAGCGCCTCGTTGACGACGACGCTCGGCAGCAGCCGCTCCTCGGCGCCGACGGTCAGCAGCGCGTACTCGCCGAGCCGGTGCACCAGCTCTTCGCTGTCGCGGCCGAACGGCGAGACGAAGCCGCGCGTCGCGAGCTCGAGCGGGCCGCAGTCGCGCAGGCGCTGGCGATCGAGGAGATTTTCGAGTTCGGTCAGCGACTTGCCGGTGCTCGCCGGAAAGCGGAACAGAGTGAGATTGCGGAAGAACATCGTCGGATTCGCTCGGAGGACGGGAAAGGAAATCAGGAGAATCGAAACGGCCCGCGGCCGCCGGCGGCGGTCCGAGCCTTTGCATGCGGTATCGGGAGCGGCCGGCGGCCGCGGCGCGCCGCGGCCTAGGTCGAATCGCGCTCGCCGCCGGCGAGCCAGGCCTTCGCGTCCGGCGGCGGCGTTTCGCCGCAGGCGCCGAGGCCGACGAAGTCGAACAGGCGGCGGTCGGCGAGCTGCGACGGCGCGACGTTCGCGAGCGCGCGGAACACGTTGTCGACGCGGCCGGGGTACCGGCGCTCCCAGTCGGCGAGCATCGCCTTGACCGCCTGACGCTGCAGGTTCTGCTGCGAGCCGCAGAGGTTGCACGGCATGATCGGGAAGGCGCGCTGCCGCGCGTACTCGGCGATGTCGGCCTCGGTGCAGTACGCGAGCGGACGGATCACGACGTTGCGGCCGTCGTCCGAGCGCAGCTTCGGCGGCATCGCCTTCATCGTGCCGTGGTGGAACAGGTTCAGGAACAGCGTCTCGACGATGTCGTCGCGATGGTGGCCGAGCGCGATCTTCGAGAAGCCGCGCTCCGCGGCGAACGCGTACAGCGCGCCGCGGCGCAACCGCGAGCACAGGCCGCACATCGTGCGGCCCTCCGGCACGACGCGCTTGACGACGCTGTAGGTGTCCTGCTCGAGGACGTGGAACGGCACGCCGAGCGCGCGCAGATACGCCGGCAGCACGTCCGCGTCGTAGCCGGGCTGCTTCTGGTCGAGGTGCACCGCGGCGAGCTCGAAGCGCACCGGCGCCTTCGCGCGGAGCTTCAGCAGCACGTCGAGCAGCGTGTAGGAATCCTTGCCGCCGGACAGGCAGACCATGACGCGGTCGCCGTCCTCGATCATGTTGAAGTCCGCGATCGCCTGACCGACCTGATGGCGCAGCCGCTTCGCCAGCTTGCCGGCTTCGTAGTCGAGTCTGCGGGCGAGGTTCGCGTTCATGGCGGCGCCGTGGAGCGGGCCGGCCATTGTACCGGCTCGGCGTCAGGCCCGGCTCGCCTTCGCCGCGGCGGCGCGGCGCGGCCGCGCGGGTCCGCCGGCGGCGCGCGCCGTGCGGCCGCGCGCGCG
>DASWOS010000294.1:0-2898 GCA_036398645.1 Dokdonella sp.
GTGGCGACGCGAAGTTCTTTGTGGCGTGGGGCTTTACTCGGCGATCCAGCGGTAGCCGTAGCGCGAAACGGTACGGATGACGTGCTGCACCTGGCCGTCGTCGCCGACCGCGCGGCGCGCGCGCAGCACGGTCTGGCCGAGCTGGGTGTCGGAGACGTTCGGCCGCCGCCAGATCGCGGCGACCAGCTCGTCCTTGCCGACCGCACGCTCGCGGTGCTCGACGAGGTAGGCCAGGCAGTCGAACGCGCGCGGCGAGAGCCGGACCGGTACGTCGCCGCGGCGCAGTTCGCGCGCGGCCGCGCTCAGCGTGAAATCGCCGAAGCGATAGATGCGGCTGGGCATGCGGTGGTTCGCGGCGTCGGGCTTCCGGCGGACCGGTTCGGCCGATCGTCGCACACACGGCCGTGCCGCGTGTCCGATCGACACGCCCGCGGCAGCGCGCGTCCGCCACGCGGGCGACGCGCTCCGGCGTCAGGTGCTCCGGCTCGGGGACCGGGACGGTCCCTCGCACCCGCTCCTACGAGACCGACAGGTGCAGGATCGGCAGCAGGCCGAGCACGCCGACGACGATCAGGTACAGCGCGACGACGTAGTTCAACAGCCGCGGCATCAGCAGGATCAGGATGCCGGCGATCAGGGCGATCAGCGGTTGCACGGCGACGTGGATGTGCACGGTGGGCTCCTCAGGGAAAAACGCGGAAATGGCCGCGCAAGGTAGCAGCTTTCGCCGCGGCCGAGCAGCCGCCGCGCCGCGCGCATCGGCCTCCCTCGGCCGGCCTTCACCCCTGCGCCCCGCGCATCCCGCCTGCAGCCGCCGCCTTCAGCCGCAACCCCGCCCCTCCGTCGTAGGCGCCGGCTCCAGCCGCGACCGCGCGCGCCCCGAGCTCGTAGCCGCCCTCCAGCCGCGGCACGCCGCCCGAAGGTCGCAGCCGCCGCCCCATCGGCGCGCACCGCGCGCGGCCGGCCGCCGACGCGCGGCCGGCTCGATCGGCACGCACGGCTGCTTCACGGCGCTTGCGGAAACGCGCGCTCCGGCGCTTCGCGTCGCGGCGTCGCCCGCACCTCTTGCGCGGCCGGCGGATTCGGCGCGACGATCGCGCTCGGTCCCCGCGAGCGCATGCCCCGATGAACGCCTGGTTGCAATCCGCTTGGAAGACGGCCGTCCGCATCGGACGTCAGATCATCGGCGTGCCGGATTACGACGTCTACGTCGCGCATCTGCGCACGCATCATCCCGAGCGCCGCGTACCGAGCTACGCGGAGTTCTTCACCGAGCGCCAGCAGGCGCGCTATCGCGGCGGCGGCGGCCGTTGCTGCTGAACCCGATCGCCGTGCCGGGCGCCGCCGCATTGCGCGGCGACGCCCTCCCCGAAGCGTTCCTCAATGCGCCGCGGTCGCGAGCGCGACGTACGGCGTCTCGTGCGCGCTCGGCGTAGCCGCGCGACGCGCGGCGAGCGCGACGCGGATGCCGAATGCGACTGCGGCGAGCACGAGGATCATGAACAGCGCGGTCAGCGCCGCGTCGAGGTAGTTGTTGACGACGATGCGCTGCATGTCCGCGATCGACTTCGCCGGTGCGAGCACCTTTTCGTCGGCGAGCGCGGTCGCGAACTTGCGCGCCGCGGCCGGGAAGCCGAGCGCCGGGTTCGGATCGAACAGCTTCTGCCAGCCCGCGGTCAGCGTGCAGATGACGAGCCAAGCGGCCGGCACCGCCGGCACCCAGAGGTAGCGCTCGCGCTTCAGCTTGACGACGACGACCGCGCAGAGGATCAGCGCGATCGCCGCGAGCATCTGGTTCGCGATGCCGAACAGCGGCCACAACGTGTTGATGCCGCCGAGCGGGTCGACCGCGCCTTGGTACAGGAAATAGCCCCAGATCGCGACGCAGAGCGCCGAGCCGACCAGATTCGCCGTCCACGATTCGGTCTTCTGCAGCGCCGGCACCGCGATGCCGACGAGCTCCTGGATCATGAAGCGGCCGACGCGCGTGCCGGCGTCGACGGTCGTCAGGATGAACAGCGCCTCGAACAGGATCGCGTAGTGGTACCAGAACGCGAGCATGCCCTCGCCGGGTAGGATGTTGTGCAGCAGCTGCGCCATGCCGACCGCGAGCGTCGGCGCGCCGCCGGCGCGCGACAGGATCGTCGTCTCGCCGATGTTCGCCGCGACCTGGCTCAGCTGGTCCGGCGTCACGACGAAGCCCCACTGGCTGATCTTCGCCGCCGCGCTGACGACGTCGGCGCCGATCGCCGCGGCCGGTGCGTTCATCGCGAAGTAGATGCCGGGGTGCAGCGCGGTCGCCGCGATCAGCGCCATGATCGCGACGAACGCCTCGGTCAGCATGCCGCCGTAGCCGACCATGCGCGCCTCGCGCTCGTTCGCGAGCAGCTTCGGCGTCGTGCCGGACGAGATGATCGAGTGCCAGCCGGACACCGCACCGCACGCGATCGTGATGAACAGGAACGGGAACAGGTTGCCGGCGAACACCGGGCCGCTGCCGTCGACGAAACGCGTGATCGCGGGCATCTGCAGATTCGGCGCGGCGAACACGATCGCGATCGCGAGCAGCGCGATCGTGCCGATCTTCAGGAACGTGCTCAGGTAGTCGCGCGGCGCGAGCAGCAGCCAGACCGGCAGCACCGAGGCGACGAAGCCGTAGCCGATCACGAGCCAGGCGAGCTGCGCCGCGCTGAACGTGAACAGCGGCGCCCAGGCCGGATCGGCCGCGACCTTGCCGCCGAGCCAGATCGAGACCAGCAGCAGCACGAGGCCGATGATCGACACCTCGAGCACGCGGCCCGGGCGCAGGAAGCGCAGGTAGACGCCCATCAGCAGCGCGATCGGGATCGTGCACGCGACCGTGAACGTGCCCCACGGGCTGATCGCGAGCGCCTTGAC